>JAHENO010000042.1 GCA_018609945.1 Haloarculaceae archaeon
GCGGACGAACTCGATACAGGCGTCGACGCTCGCGATGGAGGGTTCCCGCTCGGACTCGTCGTAGACGTCGACGTGGTAGCCGGCGTCCGCGACGTGGTCGGCGACGCGGTCGGCGTGACCCAGCGACGCGAGCGTCCCGTCAGTGACGAGCAGCCCGCGCCCGCCGTCGTCGACGCCGAGACGGGAGAGCTGATAGCCCAGTTCCTCGATAGCGCCGCGCCCGACCCGGAACGGCGGGAGGTCGATCGACCAGACCGTCTCGGGCGTGAGTGCGTGTTGCTCGGCCGATATCGAGCGGTCGTAGCTGTCGTCCATGCTCGTGCCTCGGGTGTGCTACGTCGCGGCGAGCTAATGAATCCCGGTGTCGGCGGGGCCTGTCAGGACGACTCGCCGACAGGTGTCGGCGTGGGCGTCGCCGGTTCGGGCGGCGTCGGCGTGGGCGTGGGCGCGTCCGGCGGTTCGGGTGGCTCGGTCGCCGGTCCGGTGTCGGTCGGGAAGCTGTCGTCGAGGTCGCCGGAGACGAGGAAGTCCATCAGGTTGCCGACGAAGACCTCGTTGTCGGCGTCGTAGACGTCGGACTCCTGGATGAACGTCGAGTCCGCGACGAACACGACGTTCTCCGACCGGACGGCCGTCGCGTACTCGCCCTCGCGGCGCGTCTCGAGAGTTCTGGTGCCGTCGACCGAAGTGTACAGGACCTCGATGTCGTCGGCGTCGTCGTGTTCCTCGTTGACGACGACGTACCCGCTCTGGTCGAAGTTGACGGTCTCGACACCCTGGGTCAGTTCGTCGTCGGTGCTGGGCGAGGCATAGATACTCTTGAAGTTGTTGTCGGTGCCCTCGGCGTTCATGTTGTAGAGCATCTCCGCGCCGACCCGGAATCCGTACGACTGGGTGAGGTTTGTGGCACCGAACGAGACCGCAGAGGGGGCGCCAAAGAGTCCGAGTGCGGCCTGGATCTGGGTCGGTTCGCCCAGGACGACGACGCGTCCGCCGGCGTCGGTGTAGTTCTGGATGGCGTTGCGCTCGCTCCGGGAGAACGCACTCGTCGGCTGGACAATGAGGACGGCGTCGTAGTTCGAGATGGTCTCGGCGTAGCTACTCCTCCTGTCACCGCTGGTCCCGAACTCGACGGAGTGACCGGACTCGAAGGCGGCCTCGACGACGGGTTCGACGTCCGACCGGGAGATCTGGTTGCCGTGACTCGTGTCGACGAGGATGCGCTTTGCCCCGTCGCTGGCGTCGACGTCGATCTCGCCGGTCTCGGGGTCGGCCTGGTGGTTGACGGCGTCGGGCTGGAACTGCTGGGGGGACTGCCCGCTGATCTGTGCGCCGTCGGCCTGGCCGCTGTCGGTGGCTGTGGTCGCCACCACTGCAGCACCACCGACCGCCAGCACGACGATGACGACGAACACCCCGATCAGCCTGCGCGGGCTAGCCATTGGCGACCACCTCCACTGAGGCGTTCTCCTGTGACGCAGGCACGCCCCAGACCGCGTAGTACTGGACCGGTTCGACGAACTCCACGCGGTCGCTGTCACTCCGCTCGACGTAGACGATGTTCCCCTCGACCTTCTCGACGTCCTCGCTGGCGAACGGCAGGGGGAACCGGAACCCGGGCTGTTCGAAGTAGGTCACGTCGTACTGGTCGCCCTCGATGGCCGACGAACGCTCGGCGGCCATCTCGATGGCCGTGTCCTCGTCACCGATACGGTCGGCGAACCCGTTCTGGACGGCCTCGGTCCCGAGATAGATGTCGCCCCGTGCGACCTCCTGGCGCGAGAGGTCGAGTTCGTCGCCCCGGTGGGTCATCACCGTCCCGACGAAGGCGTTTTTCAGCGACTCGAGGTCCGAGCGGATGCTGTCCTTGGAAATCTGTGCCTTGTCCGGCCCGGAGCGGACGAACGTCTCCTGCTGGTCGCCAACCAGTTCGATCAACTCGAGGGGAGCCGCGACGACGACGCCGATGCTCCCGACGTTCGAACTGGGTTTCACGACGATGGCGTCCGACGGGACGATCCCGAAGTAGCCGCCGGACGCGGCCGATCCCTCGACGTACGCGACGACCGGCATCTCGGCGGCGGTCTTGTTGACCGCCAGGTAGAGTTCCTCGCTGGAATCGACCGGACCACCGGAGCTGTCGATCCGGAGGACGACCGCCTCGATGGAGTCGTTCGTCCGTGCCTCGCGGAGGTCCTCTGTGAGCTGGTTGACGTTGCCGTCGGTCGTCCCGCCACGGAGGGTCAGAACGGCGACGGTCGGTTCGTCGCCGCTCGTCTCTTGGACGACACTCGAGACAGCGGGTGCCACCACGGCGGCAGTGACGAGGGCGGCGGCGATGACGACGATATACATCGCGACCGTCGACGCCGTCAGATTCGTACCATTCAACATGCGCGCTGTACTTACGGCCACCCGGTAATAAATCCCGGCCGGCGAACCGCGGTCCGTGCCCAGGCCTGTCATTCGGGGGCGTGCCCGCACTTTGTGTGCCCGCGCCTGTCACGCAACACGACCGTCCGGTGCCGTGACCGGTGTCGGACCGACCCATATAGGTGGCTGGGCCGTCAACGCCGCTCCAATGAACTCCAGCGAGCGAATCGCCATCGTCGCCGGGACCTTCACACCGATCCACGACGGCCACCGTGCGCTCCTCCACAAGGCGTTCCAGACTGCCAGCCACGACGGCGACGGGCAGGGGCACGTCGTCGTCGCACTCACGTCGACCGAGTTCGCCAGGCACACGCGCTCGGACCCGGACCATGCCGGCGACCTGGGCCCCTTCGAACGGCGGCGCCGGGCACTCGAAGCCGAACTCGGCCGGATCAGCGGCGCATACACCGCCTCCAACGAGATTATCAGGCTGGAGGACACCCACGGACCCGCAGCGACCCGCGACGATATCGACGCGCTCGTCGTCTCCCCCGAGGGGAAAGCCCAGCACCGCGCCCACGAACTCAACGAGCGGCGCGTCGACGAGGGACGCGAACCGCTCGAAATCCACACCGCGCCGTTCGTCATCGCCGACGACGGGACCCGCATCTCCAGTACGCGCATCCGGAACGGCGAGATCGACGCCCACGGACAGATTCTCGAATAACGTCCGGGGTCCCCGGCCGGAGCGAGCAACGCTTTTGTCCCTCGGTCGGCGAGGGAAGACCGTGGTGCGCAATGACGAGCAGTTACCCCCACTGAGCCCCTTCTGATGAGACCAGAACCCGAGCCACCACATTCTCTTGCCGAGAGTACCCCTCGACCAGCCGCCACCGCACGGTCACACCGGATACGGACGTGTCACAACACTACAGCAGCCCCTCGGCCTGTGCGAGCAGGACACCCTCGATGGTGGCGTCGTGGGCAGGCTGTCGGCGCGCGACCGCGAGCGCGTCCGCGACGGGCACCGTCGTCACCGAGAGGAACTCGTTGTCGTCGCGGTCGACGCCGACGGGTTCGAGGCCCTCCGCGAAGACGATTCCCCGGCGGTGCCGGAGCACGCCCGTCGCGACCCAGAACTCCTCGAGTAGCGAGACGCCGGCGGGATCGAACCCGGTCTCCTCGCGGAGTTCCCGTGCCCCGGCCGTCGTGAACGACTCGCCGTCCTCGACGATGCCCGCGGGGAGTTCGAGGTGCTGTTCCCGGATCGCGGGCCGGTACTGCTCGACCATCACCAGCTCGTCGCCGGTCACCGCCACGACGACCACGGCCGGCGGGAGCGCAGCCCAGTAGTACTTCTTCTCGGTGCCGTCGGGCTGTTCGACCCGGTCGTATCCCCCCTCGTACCACCCCGTCTCGTACTCCACGGTGGATTCGAGAACTCGCCAGTCGTGGTCGTCGCCGTCGTCGTCCGTCCCGGTGGCAGGCTCGCCGGGGTCGCGGTCACTCATTGTCGGTCCGTGTGACCGCCAGCGGGTAGGGGCTTTCGTTGTCGCGGACGTGGGAGGCTGTGCGTCCGCCGGCGCTCGTAGCGACCGCTGTCGGCCATCATACTACCTCGCGGTAGAGGCGGCCGAACGCCTGCCTGCGGAGCGTCTCGACGGCGGCGCGGCGCTCGTCCTGGAACGTGGCTGCGACGGCCTCGTCCGCAAAGGGTGGGGCGTGCCAGACGACGTTGTCGACGTGTTCGCTGCCGACCTCGTGGATGTCGTGGTCGGTCTCGGCCCGCCAGTCCTCGTACTCCTCGCGCGTGCCGACGCGGACGGCGAGCGACGAGGCAAAGAGCGCCTCGCGTGCCGTCTCGACGACCTCGCCGGTGACCCGGCGGTCGTACTCCTCGGCGTCGAACTCCATCGCCTTCGCGGCCGCCTTGACGGCCGTCTGGGCGGCCGGTCCGAGTCGCTCGTAGCGCTCGCGCGCCTCGCGGGCCGTCTCCGGCAGGAAGGTCCCCGCTGTCTCCATACGCGCCCCGAAGGCCGGGCGGAACTATTCGGTTTCGGACTCGGCCGACCCGTCGCTCCCCTCGCCACCATCGTCGCCGCGCTCCCCATCGTCGCCGCTCTCATCACTGTCGTCGACCGCACGCGCGGCGTTCTTCCGGCGCCTGCGGGTCAACTCGCGGGCCTCGGCGAGGGCGTCGGCGGCGTCGTCGCTGAACGCCCCCTCGGCGGCTCGCGAGCGCGCGGCGTCGAGTCGCGGGTCCCGCGTCTCGTCCCTCTCGCCGGTATTGTCGTGACCGCCCCCAGCGTGGTCGTGGTCGTGGCTGTGGTCGTCAGCCGACCCGCGCGAGGTAGAGTCCTCGAAGACCTGCGGGAACTCGACCGGGTCGGCGTGGTCCACGACGCGGTCGCCGAGGGCAGTCTCGTCCAGGGACTCCCAGTCGGGGACGCGGTCGTCGAGCCACGACTCGTGGTCGCCGCCGCGGGCCAGTGCGGTGAAGGCGAGGTGGTTGGCGAGGTGTCGCGCGTCCGACTGCGGGTGGCCACAGACGGGGCAGGCATAGCCCATAGACACACAACGGGCGGGTGGACCAAAGGATGTGTCGGCCTACCCGTCGCGCACGAACACGAACGCGTCCTCGCCGTCGCTGTAGTAGCGGGGGACGGTCCGCCGATGGACGAACCCGAAGCGACGGTACAGCGCCTGTGCCCCCTCGTTGCTCTCGCGGACTTCGAGTTTCACCGACGCCACCCCGCGGGAGTCGAGGACGGCCAGCGCGCGTTCGAGCAGGCGCGACCCCGTCCCCTCGCCGCGGCGGTCCCGGCGGACGGCGATGTCCTTGACGTGGCCGAGCGGGCGGCCGTGGTTGGGCACCGCGTCCGCGACGACGTAGCCCACGACGGCCTCGTCCTCCGCGACGAGAAAGCCCGACTCGCCCAGATACTGCTCGAAGGCGCCGAACGGCCACGGCTGGGGGAACGCGGCCTGTTCGATGCGGTGGACCGCCAGCAGGTCCGCACGCTCGGCCTGCCGGATGTGCGGCCCCTCCTCGGGCGGGAGGACGGTCGTCACGCCCGGAGGTACGGCGCCGACCTACAAATGGATGGTGGCACCCATCGGACACGTGACCGCCCGGGGACCGCTGGCCCCGACGACCGCCAGCACACCCGAACCCGACACACGAACCCCCGGTCACAACCACAACCTTCTTATCTATCAGCCCCAAAGGCTGACCCGCACCCGTTTTGGGTGCCACCCCCCACATCCCCCCACCC
>JAHENO010000043.1 GCA_018609945.1 Haloarculaceae archaeon
CGAAGGTCGCCATCGTCGCCAGCATGGTGCCGGGCGTGCTGGCGGGGGACGTCTACGTGACCGACATGGGGACGTTCGTCGCCGACGTCGGGTTCGTCCTCCGGGCGGACGCGCTGGGGATGCTCTTCGCCGTGCTCGCCAGCGCCCTGTGGGTGATCACCAGCCTCTACAGCGTCGGCTACATGCGCGGCCTCGACGAGCACAGCCAGACGCGCTATTTCGCCTCCTTCGCCGCGAGCCTCTCGACGGCCATCGGCGTCGCCTTCGCCGCCAACCTGGTGACGCTGTTCATCTTCTACGAACTGCTCACGGTCGCGACCTATCCCCTCGTGGCACACGACGAGACCGCCGAGGCCCGCGCGGCCGGCCGGAAGTACCTCGCGTACACCTTCGGCGGCGGCGTCGCCGTCCTCACGGGGACGGTGCTCGTCTTCTGGCTGACCGGCACGACCGCCTTCACGCCCGGCGGGATCGCGGCGCTCGCGGGCGCCGACCCCGCGCTCGCGCGCCTGGCGTTTGCCCTGCTCGCGGCCGGCTTCGGCGTCAAGGCCGCGCTCATGCCGCTCCATTCGTGGCTGCCCGACGCGATGGTCGCGCCGACGCCCGTCTCCGGACTGCTCCATGCCGTCGCGGTCGTCAAGAGCGGCGTGTTCGGCATCGCCCGCGTCGCACTCGACGTGTTCGGCCCGGAGACCATGCGTGAACTGGGTGTGGGCCTCCCGCTCGCGGCCGTCGCCGCGTTCACGCTCCTTACAGCGAGCGTCATCGCCCTCCGGAAGGACAACTTAAAACGCCGGCTCGCCTACTCGACGGTCAGCCAGCTCTCCTACATCGTCCTGGGCCTGGGCGTGCTCTCGGGCAACGCCATCGTCGGCGGCCTGCTGCACATCCCCGCCCACGCGTTCATGAAGCTCACGCTGTTTTTCTGTGCCGGCGCCATCCACGTCGAGACACACACCGACGACATCTCGAACATGGCCGGCATCGGCCGGCGGATGCCGCTGACGATGGCTGCCTTCGCCGTCGCCAGCGCGGGCATGGCCGGCATCCCCTTGCTCGCTGGCTTCGTCAGCAAGTGGTACCTGTTGATCGGCAGCGTCCAGGCCGGGCAGGCCGTCTTCGCGGTCGCCCTGCTGGTCTCCGGAATGTTGAACATCGCGTACTTCTGGCCGGTCGTCTACCAGGCCTTCTTCGAGAGCCCCGACGACCACGACGAGAAGCCGATCGTCGAGAGCGCGTTCGGCGGCCGGTTCGGTCCCGGTGGTAGCGAGGCCGCTGGCGCCGACGGCTCCGAGACTGCTCGCGCCGATGGTGGCTCCGGGGACCCCGCAACCGCCCGCGCTGACGGTGGCTCCGGTGAGGCAGACGACCTCGGTCACACCGACCACGACCACGCGGACCACGTCAGTCACGACCACGCCGACCACGACCACCACGGCGGCCCGCCCCCGGGTGGCTGGGACCGCCGCGACTGGCGCGGCGGTGAGTCGACGTGGTTCATGCTGGGGCCGATCCTGGCGAGTGCGTCGGGTGCGGTGGCGCTGGGCGTCGCACCTGCCGTGTTCGTCTTCCTGCAGATCGTCACGGCGGTCGCCGAGAACGTGGGGGTGGTCGCGTGAGCGCACTCACGCTGGTCCCGCCGGGGCTGGTCGTCCTCGCGGCCGCGTTCGTCGTCGCGTACTCGTCCCACCGCGTCGGTCACGCGCTGGGCGTCACAGTCACGGGGGGCACCCTGGCCTGGGCGTGGCTCGTCCCCGCCGGCCAGTATCTCGAGGTGACCTTCCTCGGGTTCGAGGCCGTGCTGTTCAACGTCGATACGCTCTCGCGGCTGATGGCGCTGATCTTCGCGTTCATCGGCGCGGCCGCGGTCGTCTACTCGTATGCGACCGAGGCCGACACCCGCCAGACCGCATTCGCGCTCGCGTACGTGGGCACGAGCCTCGGTGCCGTCTTCGCGGGCGACTGGCTCACCTTCGTCTTCTTCGTCGAACTGATGGGCGTCGCCTCGACGCTCCTGGTGTGGACCTACGGCGGCCGGGCCGTCCGGGCCGGCTTCCGGTACGCCCTCTGGCACGGGCTGGGCGGGAGTCTCATCCTCGCGGGCATCGTCTGGCACTACGTCGAGGTAGGGTCGTTCCTCTTCGACGCCGCCGACGGCATCGCCCCGGGCGTCGCCGCCGCGCTGTACGCCGTGGGCTTCGGCGTCAACGTCGGCTACATCGGGCTGCACGTCTGGCTGCCCGACACCTACCCCCGCCCGCACATCGCCGCGAGCGTCTTCCTCTGTGTCTTCACGACCAAGACGGGCGTCTACGGCCTCGGGCGGGCGTTCCCGGAGGGACATCTCTGGATCGCCTACATGGGCGGCGGGATGGCCGTCTTCGGCGCCTTCGTCGCCCTGCTCCAGAACGACATGCGGCGCCTGCTCTCCTATCACATCCAGTCCCAGGTCGGCTACATGGTCGCCGGCGTCGGCATCGGCTCGGCGCTTGCCTTCTCCGGCGCCTTCGCGCACGTGTTCAACCACATCCTCTACAAGAGCCTCCTGTTCATGTGTGCGGGCGCCATCATCTACCGCACCGACACGGAGAACCTCAAGAAACTGGGCGGCCTCCGCCGCGAGATGCCCCTGACCATGGTCATCTTCGCCATCGCGGCACTCTCGATTGCGGGCTTTCCGGGCTTCAACGGCTTCGTCAGCAAGGGCATGGTCGTCGGGGCGGCCCACAAGGAACACCTCGACGCGCTCTGGTACATCCTCCTGCTCGGGGGCGTCGGGACCTTCATGTCGTTCATCAAGTTCGGCTACTACGCCTTCTTCCACGGCGAGGCAAAGCAGCCGGTGCCCGGCCGCGAACTCAACACCGGCCAGAAGGTCGCGATGGGGTCGGTCGCGGCGCTGTGTGTCCTCTACGGCCTCGTCCCGGGCGCGCTGTTCGGATTGTTGCCCGGCGCCGAGTCGGCGAAGTACCTCGCGTTCCCGGCCGCGGAGGCGAAGGCGAAGTACACCGTCTTCACGGTCGACCACCTCATCGAGGGCTTCGGCCTCGCGGCGCTCGGGCTGGTCGGGTTCACCGCCCTCAGGAAACCCCTCTCGGCGGTGGGACACGTCCCCGACATCGACTACGTCTACAACCGCGCTGCCTTCTACGGGGCCCGCGGCCTCGTCGTCGTCGTCACCGACTTCTACGCCGCAATCGACCGCGTCGCCGTCGCGCTCGCCGACCGGGCGATGTGGGCCGCCAGCGCGCCCACAGTTGCCCTCGGGCGGGTCGCGCCGTGGCTGGTGCCCGACCCCGACGCCCGCGCGAACGGTGCCGAGGAGTTCGACCCAGAGTTGCAGGCCAACGTCGGGCAGGCGACGCTGATCATGGTCGCGTTGCTCGTCGTCGTGCTCGTCTTGCTGTTCCTGTAAACTACCCCGCCCTACTCCCTCACGCCTGGGGCGCTCGGTCCTTGAGGGCGGGGCTTTCTCCCGCGAGGGCTTCGCGGGTTGCTGTTCCGCCCCCGTGCGTGGGCGAGGCGTGGACTCTGCCGGTCGCCACCGATGGCGCCCGGCGCATCCGGCTATCTTTAATTCTCGGTGGACTCCCACACGTCACCCCGGAAGTGAGCAGGGGATTTGCGAGGCCAGATTCACACGCCGTCATGGTGGGGCGCTTCGGACGGTCCCTGCTATCGCCCGGTGGGAGCGGTGCGTGTCATCCGTCCCCAAGTTCGGGGCCGGTCTACGGCGGCCCGTCCGGGCGTCCAGTGTGGCCGCCCGGACCGTGGTATCACGTTGGCCTGGGCGAAGCAAAAAGCCACCGTTACGGTGGTTGCGGCGGACGCAGACGCGCTCCTCTCCGCCCTTCCGGTCGGACTGGCCTCAGAGCTCAACGACGGGGGCTCAGCGCTACTTCAAAGCTGATCCGACCACCCGCCGCGAACACCCAGGGCGAGCGCGCCATTCAAGTGCGCTTGTCGTAATTCAAGGGTAGTGGCAGTCTCGTTCGACCTCTTCGACACGCTGGTGACCGCCGACCGGCCCGACGAGCCCTGGGACGCGGTCGCCGACACCCTCGGCGAGCGTGGCGTGGCGGTCCCCGACGACTGGGAGGCCGCCTACCGGTCCGCGCACGTCGACATCGAGCGCGGGGCCGAACTCTCGCTGGTCGAACACACCGCGGCGGCACTCGCGAGTCGCGGCGTCGAGGCCGACCGCGAGACGGTGCGGGCGGCGCTGCTCGCGGCCTTCGACGGTCCTGTGACTGTGCGGGACGGCACAGTCGAGACCCTCCGCGCGGCCCGTGTTCGCGGTCCGGTCGGCCTCCTCTCGAACTGCTCCCTTCCGGGGCTGGTCGACCGGACCCTCGAACGGGCGGCCCTCCCCGTCGAGTTCGACGCCATCGTGACCAGCGTGGGCTGCGGGTGGCGCAAACCACACGACCGTGCCTTCGCCGCCGTTGCCGACGCGCTGGGCATTCCCCCCGACGAACTGATCCACGTCGGCGACGACCCGCGCGCCGACGGCGGCGGCCGGACCGCGGGCGTGACAGTCGTGCTCACCGACGAGGTGCCCCTCTCCGCGTTCCCGGAGTGGCTGGAGGAACACGGATGACTGCCGACACCCTCACAGCCGTCGGGACAGTGGCCGACACGCTCGCCGGGGTCGGGGCCGTCGCTGGTGCGCTCGCCCTCGACGCCGCGGTCGGGGAACCGCCGCGGCGGCTCCACCCGGTGGCGTGGTTCGGCCGGGCGGTCGGCCCGTTCGACGCCGACTGGTCGCGTCCGGACGTCGTCGGCGCCTGCGTCTCTGCCGTCCTCCCGGCGGCCGCCGCAATCGTCGTCGGGACGGCCGTCCTCGCGGCCGGACGCGCCGGGCTCGCGGCTGCCGTGGCCGTCGCCTCCCTCGGGCTATTCGTCTCGACGAGCCTCCGCCGTCTGATCGAGCGCGTCTCCGATGTCCTCGCTTCGAGCGAGCGCGACCCCGAGCGGGCACGCGAGCGGTTGCGCGCGCTGGCCGGCCGCGACGCCGCCGACCTGACGCCGGGCCAGATACGGAGTGCCGCTGTCGAGAGCCTCGCGGAGAACCTCGCGGACGGCCTCGTCGCGCCGCTGTCGGGGTTCGCCGTCCTCGCGGCCGCGGCGTTCCTGGCCGGGACCGGGCCGGTCGTCGCACTCGCCGCGGGGACGGCCGGGGCGGCGTGGGTCAAGGCCGTCAACACGCTCGACTCGATGCTCGGCTACCGCGGGAAACCCGTCGGTCGGATTCCGGCACGGGTCGACGACGCGGTCATGTGGCTGCCGGCCCGGGCGAGCGCCCTCCTGCTGGCGGCCGTCGCACGGTCGCCTGCCGCGCTCCGTACTGCTCGTCCCTGGACCGGTGGTGTGTCATCCCCCAACTCGGGCTGGCCGATGGGGACACTCGCCGCATCGCTCGGGTGTCGCCTGGAAAAGCCGGGCGCGTACGTCCTCAACCCGGCGGCGTCGTTGCCTGATGTCGAGACCGGTCAGGTCGCTGTCCGGCAGGTCGTCGTCGCGGGTCTGCTGGCCTACGCGCTGACAGGCGCGGCCGTGGGGGTGGCGGCGTGGTCCTGACCGCACTCCGGGGCGCGGTCGCCTTTCTCACGCGCCTGCCGGTCGGCACCGACGAGCGCGCCTGGGACGCCTTCCGCCGGCGGCCGTACGCGTTCCCGCTGGCGGGCTACGGTGTCGGCCTGCTCGCCGGCCTCCCGTTGCTCGTTCCAGTGCCAGCCCCGACCACGGCGGCGCTATACGTCGTCGCGGTGTACCTGGTCACGGGTGTCGCCCACGCCGACGGGCTGGCCGACCTCGGCGACGCGGCCGCAGTCCACGGCGGCCCCGACGAGCGACGGGCGGCGATGACCGACACGACCGTCGGCGTCGGGGCGGTCCTCGCCGTTGGCGTCGCCCTCCTCGGCCTGGGTCTGGGTGCGCTCGCACTCGCTCGCATCCCCCCGCCGCAGGTCCTCGGCCTCGCGGTCGCGGCCGAGGTGAGCGCGAAACTCTCGATGGCGACGCTCGCGGGGCTGGGCGAACCGAGCCACGAGGGACTCGGCGCGCAGGTCCTCGGTACGAGTCCGGGCGGGGTCGCGCTCGCCGTCGGCGTGGCCGCACCCGCGGCTCTGTTCGCCTGGCCGACGCCGGCCGCGCTCGCGGCTGTCGGTGCCGGCCCCGTCGTCGCCCTCGTTCTCCAGCGGTGGGCGCGCGCGAACCTCGGCGGCGTGGGCGGCGACGTGCTCGGCGCGAGCAACGAACTCGCCCGCGTCCTCGCGCTCCACGCGGGGGTGGTCGTGTGGACGCTCTCCTGATGTGTGGGGGCGAGGGGACCCGCCTCGACGCGGCGGTCGAGAAACCGCTGTACCCGGTCGCGGGGACGCCGATGATCGAGCGGGTCCGCGACGCGCTGGCGGCGAGTTCCGTCGACCGGACCTACGCGGTCACGTCCCCGGCGACGCCCCGGACGGCAGCGCGGCTGGACTGTCCGGTCATCGAGACGCCGGGCGAGGGATACGTCGCCGACCTCGACGCGGCGCTGGCCGACGCACGCGTCTCGCCGCCGGTGTTGACCGTCGCGGCCGACCTGCCCGCGCTGGACGCCGCTGCCGTGGACGCGGTCCTTGAGGCCGCACGGGGAGCACTGACGGTCGCGGTTCCGGTCGGCCGCAAGCGGGCGCTCGGCTTCAGCGTCGACGCCGCGGTGCGCCACCGCGGAACGCTGGTCGCGCCGGCTGGCATCAACGTCGTCGGCGAGGGCGACCGGCTGGCCCGGACACGCGACTTGCGGTTCACGGTGAACGTCAACAGACCTGCCGACGCCCGGGCGGCCACGTGGCTTCTGATCGACGCTCCATCCACTACTTTTCAGCCCGAAGTACAGTAGTGGTGACACTACCGTTCCAACCGCATACCGACACGTAGTTGTCTGTTTCAGGCAGTAGCGCGCCCAGATGTCGGACTCGTACCGTCAGGTCCCGCCCGCTCGTTCGAGAGAACGTTTACTATTACTTGAGTTATAAAAAATACTATGTCGATACGGACTCCCATTCCGAGTGTAGATGGACCCAGACGCTGTCGACGAGCTCGGCTCGTCCGACGGTCCGACTCGGGCGTCTACGGGGGACTCGGGGACGATGCCGGGGTCCGGCACCGACGACGACGGGCGCGTCCACCACGGCGGGACTGCGGACCCGCACCTGCTGGATTTCAGTGCCAACACGAATCCGTCGGCGCCGAGCGGTGTCACGCGAGTGTACGAAGCCGCCCTGTCGGCCGCACGTTCGTATCCATCGGACGACTACTACGAGTACCGTGCCGCGGCCGCGGAGTACGTGGACTGCGAGGGGCGGCAGGTGATACCGACTGCCGGCGGACTCTCGGCGATCCGGCTCGCCGTCGCCACCGCCGTCAGTCCGGGCGAGACGGCGCTCGTACCGTATCCGAGCTTCGGCGAGTACGCCCGCGAAGTCCGCCTCCAGGGGGGAACGCCAGCGTTCGTGCGTCACACCGACACCTTCGACACGGACCCGTCCAAGCACGCACTGGTCGTCGTCTGTAACCCCAACAATCCGACCGGGGACGCCTACGACGCCCACCAGTTGCGCGCCTACGCCGAGCGGTGTCGGCGGGCGGAGACGCCCCTGCTCGTCGACGAGGCGTTCATCGGATTCACCGACGAACCTACCCTCGCTGGCCAGGACGGAGTGATCGTGGCCCGGTCGCTGACCAAACTCTTCGGGTTGCCGGGACTGCGGGCCGGGTTCGCCGTCGCGACCGGCGAGTACCGGGACCGGATGGATACCGCCCGCAAGGCCTGGGAACTGGACGCACCGGCCGCGAGCGTGGGCGCCCACTGCATGCGACAGACGGCGTTCGTCGAGGCCACGCGCGAGCGCGTCGCCGACGAGCGCGAGCGGATGCGCCGGCGTCTCGTTCGGCGGTTCGACGTGTACCCGTCCGACGCACCGTTCCTGTTGATCGATGTCGGGAGCAGCGGGGCCGTCGACGAGGTTCGTGCGACCGTCCGCGAACACGGTATCGCTGTCCGCGACGCCCGGACGTTCCGGGGGCTCGACCAGCACGTCCGCGTCGCGGTCCGTCGCCGCGACGAGAACGATCGCCTGCTGGACGCACTCGATGTGTGAGACGGCCCGGGCCGCCGGCGTCTGTCGGCTCTCGCTGTCAGGTCGGTGGCTCGCCACCGGCCCGGGCGGCGGGTACTGCGACGCCGACGCTGGGCACGTCGTTTCGGTTCCGGAGCAGTTCGAGCGGACCGACCCGGCGGCCTACGCGGCGGACCGGGTCGACGCCGCGGGATTCGAGGGCGAGGGGCCGGCACTCCTGACCGGCGTCGACGCCGCCGACGCGCGGGGCGCCCGAGCCGGGTCGGTCACGGTCGTCGCGACCGCCGGCCTCTCGAATCCGGCGCGTCTCCCGGTCCCGCCCGCGGACGCGACCGACGACGCGACTACCGACGCGCGGCCGGCGGGGACGGTCAACCTCCTGGTCGGGACGACGCGGGCGCTCGCAGACGGAACCCTCGCGACGCTTTTGGGCACGGCCGTCGAGGCGAAGACGGCGACGCTGCAGGCCGTCACCGGATTCTCGGGCACGACCACCGACGCCGTCGCCGTCGGCACCGACTCCACCGGGGACCCGGCGGGGTTCGCGGGGAGCGCGACCGACCTCGGGGCGGCAACACGGGTCTGTGTCCGGGACGCCGTACTCGCCAGTCTCGACGCGCGGGACGGCGCTCCCCCCGAAAGCGTCGAGGAGGCTGAGTACGGTGTGGTCACCGGGGGGAGTGCCGAAGTGTTCGCTCCGTAGGACAACAGCTATTTGGGTCGCTCAGCGCTACGTGTGGTATCCGACGATGCCAGACGAGTCCGGCGACCCCGTCGAACCGCAGCCCATAGAGCCGTCGGCCCCCGCGGAGTTCGGTCTCGTGCAGGTCTGGTGGGGCGACGGCAAGGGTAAGACGACGGCTGCACTCGGGATGGGAGCCCGCGCGGCCGGGCACGGCTACCGCGTCCACATGCTCCAGTTCATGAAAGGCGGGACCGGGACCGTCGAGGACGTCCGCGGGGAGTACAACGCCATCGCCGCGCTGCCGGGCTTTTCCTACGAGAACGCGGGCCACTACGGGTGGCACGGCTTCCTCGACGGGAGCAACGACGACGAACACGAGGCACAGGCACGGGGCGCACTCTCCCGGACCCGGGAGTTGCTGGCCGGGGCCCGCGAGGCCGACCTGACGACGCCCTTCGCCTTCGACGCGCCCGCCGACGAGGGCGTCCACATGCTCGTCCTCGACGAGATACTCTACGCCGCCAACCGCGGCCTGGTCGA
>JAHENO010000044.1 GCA_018609945.1 Haloarculaceae archaeon
CGGTGGGACGCCGCCCGCGAGGCGCTGGCGGACAACGCCTACGAGTCGGATCTCTTCGAGGCGTACGAAATTCAGGAGAACCCCAACGTCTGGGCGCTCGAGATCGAAGACCGGTCGGGGCGTGCTGTCGGTCAGGACTGACCAAGTGACTGTCCCGACCGTCGCCCCGTCGCTGCTCGTCGTCCGGATCCGGTAGCGCGACCGCTGCTACTGTTCGCCCGTGGTGTCCCGAGCCTGCGAGGCGAGTACCTCTGCCTCCGGGAGGACGATATCTTCGGTGCCCGTGCGCGCCGCGGCCGGATCGCCGGGCAGACAGAAGACGGGCACGTCGTCGACGATGCCCGCGGTCGCACGCGTCCGGACGACGGCCGTTCCCTCCCGGTCGTGGGCGAGCGCGCGGTACAGCTCTCCGAACCCGGGGAGGTACTTGTCGAGCAGGTCCCCGACGGCGTCGACGGTGACGTCGGTCGGTTCGACGCCGGTGCCGCCGACGGTCACGATGGCGTCGACGTCGTCCCGGCCGACGAGCGCGCCGATGGCCGTCTGGATCCCGTCGTAGGACGGTGCCAGGAGGTCCCGCGTGGCCACGACCTCGCCCGCTCCCTCCAGCGCCTCGACGACCGCTGCCCCCGCGTCGTCCTCCGACAGCGTCCGTCCGGCGGCGACGGTCACGACTGCGTACTCCATTCTGTCCGCCGCCGGTTCTCCGGCGGTCTCGTCGGTGCCGGTCCGGTCGGCGTCCGGGCCGGGCGATGTCTCCGATTCCCGGTCCCGTTCCTCGGTTTCGGTGTCCGTTGCCTCCTCGGCTTCGTCCTCGTCGTCATCGCCGAGTCCACGCCTCGTGTCCCGCGACTGGAAGTCGACCATGGGCCGCGTTCGACGCCGGGACAAAAAAGACCGCCGTCCCGGTTCCGCCCGGCCTCGGCTCGCGATGGACGGTTCCTCTTGACAATGCAACAGTCAATGTCACTCTCACGAGTAGCAGACGCTCCCGCCGCTCATGCGGCGAGTGATTTTTTAGTCCGAAACTCTTAGGTATCACTGTATGGGGTTCGGGAGCTACGACGAATCCGAGCAAGAAAACCAGGAGTACGACACCGATTTTGAAGACGACGACGGTGTCACGGCGGAAGAAAACACACACGACGGCGACGTCGAGTACGAGTTCACGGCCTCGAACGACGAATTACTCGATCGGTTACAGGAGATCAAGGAGAACACGTAGTCGTGAAGGCCGGGGTCCGTGCCCTCGGTGTCGCGGAGTCCTACAGCGGGCAGACGAGCACGGTCGCCGGTGTCGTCGTCCGGGCGGACCGCACAGTCGACGGCTTCGTCTTCGGGACGTGCACCGTCGGCGGGACGGACGCGACCCGGACGGTCGAGACCCTTTTCCAGCGCCTCGACAGGGAGGACGTCCGCTACCTGCTGATCGCGGGCATCGCGCCCGCGTGGTTCAACGTTCTCGACCTGCACGAACTCGGGGATGCGGTCGACCGCCCGGTCATATCCGTCACGTTCGAGGACAGCGACGGTCTCGCCGGGGCCATCCGGGACGCGTTCGACGACGAGGACGCTCGGCGCCGGCTGTCGACCTACCGCGCCCAGCCCGGCCGCCGGCCCGTGTCGGTCGGCACGGAGACGGTGTACGTGCGTGCCGTCGGCGTCGGCAACGAGGAGGCCGCCGACGTGGTCCGGGCGTTCACGCCCGAGGGCGGCCGGCCGGAACCGCTCCGGGTCGCGCGGCTGGCGGCGCGGGCGGTCGAATCGTTCAGAACCGACAGATAGCGGAGTGCGTGTGGACCGGTGAATCGTTTAGAATGGACGGATAGTGCGATGCGTGTTGACCGCCGAATCGTTCAGAACGGATAGACAGACGGAACGGGCCGGGCGTTACATCATGCCGCCCATGCCGCCACCCATGCCGCCCATGCCGCCGCCGGGGCCACCGGCGCCGCCTTCGTCCTCGCCCTCGGTGGAGAGGTCGCCGGCGGAGATGATATCGTCGATCTTCAACACGAGGTTGGCGGCTTCGGTGGCCGAGGACATCGCCTGGCGCTTGACGTGGGCGGGTTCGACGACGCCCGTCTCGAAGGTGTCCTCGACGTCACCGGTGAAGACGTTCAGCCCGGCGCGCTGGTCGCCGCCCTCGTGGGCGGCCCGCAGGTCGACCAGCGCGTCGATGCTGTCGAGACCGGCGTTCTCCGCGAGCACCCGCGGCACGAGTTCGATCGCGTCGGCGAACGATTCGACGGCGAGTTGCTCGCGGCCGCTGACGCCGTCGGCGTAGTCGCGCAGCCGGCTCGCGAGTTCGACCTCGGGGGCGCCGCCCCCGGCCAGGACCTGCCCGGAGATGATGGTGTCCGTGACGACGTCCAGCGCGTCCTCGACGCCGCGTTCGAGTTCGTCGACGACGTGCTCGGTCGAGCCCCGCAACAGGAGCGTCACGCCGTGGGTCACCTCGCCGGTGCCCTCGATGTAGAACAGTTCGGCGTCCGCGTCGCGGCGGAACGAGGCGCTGCCCAGGTCCGCAGCCGTCGCCGACTCCAGGTCCGAGACGACTGCGCCGTCGATAACCTCGGTGAGGAACTCGATGTCGGACTTCTTCACCCGGCGGACCGCGAGGATGCCCTCCTTGGCGAGGTAGTGCTGGACCATGTCGTCGATGCCCTTCTGGCACAGCACCACGTCGGCACCCAGGTCGACGATCTTGTCGACCATCGCGCGGAGTTCTTCTTCCTCCTGATCGAGGAACGTCTGGAGCTGGCTGGGGTCAGTGACGCTGACCTGCGTGTCGACCTCGGCCTCGTCCAGTTCCAGCGCCGTGTCGAGCAGCAGGACGTCGGCGTCCTCGAAGTCGGTCGGCATGTCCTCGTGGACCGGGTCCTTGTCGATGACGCCGCCTTCCAGCAGTTCGGACTCGCCGGCAGAGCGGCCGGTCTGTGTCTCGACGTCGACGAAGGCCAGGTCCACCACGACCGAGCCGTCGTCGGCCTCGACGGTCACGGCCTGGGCCGCGTCGACGATCAGTCCCGCGAGGACGTCCTTGTGCTGTTCGGCGCCCTTGCCCGTCATCGAGGTCTCGGCGACCTTCCGGAGGATGTCCTCGTCGTCGCGGTCGACGTCGATGGCGATGTTGTCGACCTCCTCGCGGGCCTTCTCCGAGGCCATGTCGAACCCGCGCATGATCGCCGTCGGGTGGATGTCCTGCTCGAGC
Source organism: Haloarculaceae archaeon (assembly GCA_018609945.1). Classification (GTDB taxonomy): domain Archaea; phylum Halobacteriota; class Halobacteria; order Halobacteriales; family Haloarculaceae; genus SW-9-67-25. Next base: position 3,215 of record JAHENO010000044.1, read on the forward strand.
AGTTCCTCGGCATTCTTGAGCAGTTCGCCCGCGATGGCGACCGCCGTGGTCGTGCCGTCGCCGGCCTCGTCCTCCTGGGTCTCGGCGACCTCGACGACCATCTCCGCCGTCGGGTTGTCGATGTCCATCTCGTCGAGGATGGTGACGCCGTCGTTCGTGACGACGATGTCCCCCAGGGAGTTGACGAGCATCTTGTCCATGCCCTTGGGTCCGAGTGTCGAGCGTACCGACTCTGCGACGGCGCGCGCAGCCGCGATGTTGTGCTCCTGCGCGCTCTTGTCCTTCATTCGCTGGGCGTCCTCGCCCAGAATTATCATGGGCTGGCCCTGCATCTGCTGGCTCATAGTCAGACGGAAGTTTGCATGTGGTTCTATATAAATCATTGGGGTTGCGGCCGACTGTTGCGGACCGGCTGATACTGCTCGAACCTCGACAACCGCTCGAAGCGAGTCGGATCGTCGCGAAACCGTGTCACCTGTTGGCACGCAGGGGGCTGGACCGAGACGGGGTTTTATAATCCGGCCCCCGGTCGCGTCCGTGGGACGGTCGCGGCGGGTGCGCGGGAGCGGCGGCGGTGTGATAGTGACCGGAGACCGGGGTGCTTTTGCCCGTCAGCGGTGTATCGGGCGGACATGCAGGTACTCACGCTGGGACCGTCGGGGACCTACTCCCACCGGGCAGCCGGCGCCGTCGCCGACGAGGGCGAGATCGCGTTCACCGAGTCCGTGACCGCGATCGTCGAGTCGGTCGCCGAAGGCGACTACGCCCGCGGGGTCGTTCCCGTCGAGAACAGCATCGAGGGCAGCGTCACCGAGTCACTGGACGCCTTCGCCGAGTACGAGGTCGCCGTCGTCCGGGAGATCATCACGCCCATCCGCCACGCCCTCCTGGCGCAGGGCGAGGCCTTCGGGACCGTCGCCAGCCACGCCCAGGCGCTCGCCCAGTGCCGGGGGTACCTCGAAGAGCACTACCCCGACGTCGCCCCGGAGGCCGTCGCGAGCACCGCCCGCGGCGTCCAGCGCGCCCGCGAGGACGCCGACGTGGCGGCCATCGGCCATCCCGCCAACGCCGAGGACGGCACCTTGCGGGTGCTCGCCGAGGACATCCAGGACCGCACCTCCAACGCCACGCGGTTCCTCGTCGTCGCGCCGGTCGCCGAACGGACCGAGGCCGGCTCGAAAACGTCGTTCATCGTCTACCCCAACGTCGACTACCCCGGCCTCCTCCTGGAAATGCTCGAACCCTTCGCCGACCGCGACATCAACCTCACCCGCGTCGAATCCCGCCCGAGTGGCGAACGGCTGGGGGATTACGTCTTCCACATCGACATCGCCGCCGGCCTCTACGAGGAACGCACCCAGGAAGCCCTCTCGGCCATCGAGTCGATCGCCGAGGACGGCTGGGTCCGTCGCCTGGGCTCGTACGATTCTGAAACCGTCCTGTACTGATACGCACCGGGTGTCGCCGGCAGTATCCCCGGTCCGACAGTATAAGCCCACCGCCGCCGTAGGGACGACCATGTCCGGTCCGACCGATCCGTTCGACGAGATGGAACGACTCTTCGACCAGTTTACCCAGCTCGGGACCGCCGCGAGCGGCGACGTTCCGGTCGACATCGTCGACGAGGGCGAGGCGTTCGTGGTCGTCGCGGACCTGCCCGGCTACGGGACCGACGACATCGACGTGCAGTTGCAGGGCGAGCGGCAACTCACCCTCTCGGCGACCCGCGAAACCGACCGCGAGACCGACGAGGGGGAGTACGTCCGCCGGGAGCGGAGCGTTGAACGAACCAGCCGGACTGTCAGTCTGCCCGAACCGGTCGACGAGGAATCGGCGGAAGCCAGCTACGACAACGGCGTGTTGACGGTCCGACTCGGCAAACAGACGGCCGCGGGCCAGGGAACCGACATCCCGGTGAACTGAATGGTGCTCGGGACTGGCACGTCCGTCCCCGAAGTCTCGGCCACGACCCAGGACGGCGAGCGCGTCACTGTCGACTTTGCCGCCCCGACGGTGCTGTTCTTCTATCCGCGGGACGGCACCCCCGGCTGTACGACCGAGGCACTGCAGTTCGACGCCGAACTCGAGACGTTCCGGGAGGCAGGCGCCCGCGTCTACGGCGTCTCGACCGACGACGCCGAGTCACACCGCGCCTTCGCCGCCGAACACGACCTCGGGATCGACCTCCTGGCCGACCCCGACGGGAAGGTCGCGGACGCGTTCGGCGTCGACACGAGCGGCGGCGCCGCCGACCGGACGACGTTCGTCTGTGCAGGCCGGCAGGTCTGTGGCGTCTACGAGGGCGTCCACCCCGACGGGCACGCCCGGCAGGTGCTTCAGGACATGCTCGACATGGGACTCGTCTCGCTGGACTGACCCGCTTCGAACCGTGCGGGTGCGGCTGACTCACCGCTCGGGATGGACGGGCGCGTCGAACCCGCCCCGAACGAGCGGCTTGGCGATGTGCCGGCGGGCACAGGGTGGCACCTCGTACCAGCCGACTGCGAGGTCGCGGTCGAGTTCGCGTTCGACCCGGCCGTCGGCGCTGGTCGCACAGTCCCGGCACCGGTAGCCCGCGTCACGGCCGGCCGACGCCATCGACCGGCCACAGTCCGGACAGTCGGGCGTGACCCGTTCGGCGGTCACGAGGTCCCGGACGGCGAACTTCTCCAGTTTGAGCGTGCCGTCGCTCACCTCGCCACAGACGGTCAGGCGGTCGCCGACCCGGAGCGCACGCACCCGGTCCCGGAAGCGCTTGGTCGGCTCGAAGGCCACACACTCCAGGTCGCCTGCGGTCCCGCCGCTATCGCCGTCCGGCGCCAGCCCGAAGAAGACGTGTCCACCCTCGCGCGTCTCCGGCGGGGCGGTCACGCGCCCGTCCAGTCGGTAGGCGCGGCCGTCCCGGACGCCGTCGGTTGCGGGCTGGAGGTGGGCGTCGGTGCCCTGGTTGGTGACGAACACCCGGCGGCGCGCGACCGGTTCGCCCTCGATTGCGTCGGCGACCCGGCGGACCGCGTCGGGCCCGTCGCCGCGGATGCCGTGAAGGACCGGGCAGGGCGTCCGCGGGACACAGACCGCCACGCCCTCCTCGCGGTCGACCGTGTCCCACACCTCGGGGTAGCCGGCCTCGGCGGCCGCGAAGGCCGACTCGCGGTCGACCTCGCGGGGGGTCCCCCAGCGGTCCGGTTCCCGGTAGGAGAGACACTCGTAGGTCCACTCCTCGAAGGCCCGCCAGGCGCCGACCGCCGCGGTGGCGCCGACGAGTCCCCGGCCGGTGCCCCGCTCGGCGGTCGCGAACCCCGCCTCGGCGACAACCTCGCGGGCCGTCCCGGGGCGGACGTACTCGCGGACGGCCCGCTCGGCGACCCCGACGACTGATTCGGGGACCGCCCCGGGGTCGCAGTCCGCGACCACGACGCCGGGATTGGTGTCGGGGTCGGCGGTCGCCGCGCGGTCGAGTTCCTCGCGTGCCAGGGCGAGCGCCCGCTCCCCGTCGAGGTCGCAGTGGACGGCAAGCGCCGCGTTCCCGCGGGTCTTGTGCTCGACGGCCGGATTCAGCCGGACCAGCAGCGTCCGCGCGACGGCTCCCTCGGCCGCGGCGCGCTCGGCGACGCGCGCGGCGACGTACGTCGTGCACATCCCCAGTTCGCGGGAGTCAGTGTCGTCGAGGCCGATGACCGTCACACCCGTTCTATCCGCGAGCGAAACTAACCGCTTTCGCACCCGCCGTCGCACTCACCCACCGAAACCCGAAAATCGCGGGACACAGCCGGTATACTCGCCGCAAACCATTTATATTGTGAGCTACGTACCTATCCGTAGAAACATGTCCCGGTCGGCACTGGTGGGCAACGTCACCGCGATGCTCGAGGACGCGGGCTTCGTCGTCAGCGACCGGTGTGCGATCCGCCCCAAGAGCTTCGACGTCGCCGCCAGACGCGGGGAGGACGTGATCCTGCTGAAGATCCTGGGGAACATCGACGCCTTCGACGCGGCGACCGGGGCCGAGATGCGCCGCCTGGGCGAGTACCTGAACGCGACGCCGCTGGTCGTCGGCCTCCGGACCCGCGACGAGGAACTCAAACCCGGCGTCGTCTACTTCCGGCACGGCGTGCCCGTCCTCTCGCCGGACACCGCGATGGACCTGTTCGTCGAGGAGGTCCCGCCGCTGATCTACGCGGCGCCCGGCGGCCTGTACGTCAACATCGACAGCGAGGTGCTCGAAGACGCCCGCGAGGAGCGGGACTGGTCGCTCGGCCAGCTCGCAGGCGAACTTGGCGTCTCCCGCCGGACCGTCTCCAAGTACGAGGACGGCATGGACGCGAGCGTCGAGGTGGCTGCCCAGCTCGAGGAACTGTTCGACGCCCCCCTGACCTCGCCGGTCGAGGTCCTCGACGGGGCCGAAGACGTCCGCGAGACCGAGGAGACGCCCGACGACCCGGCGGTCGACCCCGACGACGAACCCATCGTGGCGGTCCTCACCCGCGTCGGCTACGAGGTGCATCCCACCGACAGGGCCCCCTTCAAGACCGTCAGCGAGGACGAACGCGAGCGCGAGAACGTGCTCACGGGCCACTCCGAGTTCACCGAAACCGCCGAGAAGCGCGCCCGCATCATGTCCTCGGTCGGCAACGTCACCCGGACCACCAGCGTCTACGTCGTCGACAAGGCGCCCCGCGACGCCGTCGAGGGGACCGCGCTCATCGAACACGACGAGATGCAGGACATCGAGGAGCGCGTCGAGTTGCGCGACCTCGTGATGGAGCGGGCCGAGGAACAGAACCCGGCGTAGGTACCCCCTGCGGCGAGAGCCGCTGGCGTTGCCTGCTAGGCCCGTTCTCGACACCCGGTCAATATGGATAGCCCCGCGAGCGCCCCGCGGGCTGTCCACAATGCCAGCACGGATAGGAGGGTACGGGGACTCGTATCGAGTACAGATGGCAACGACTGCCGACGCGCTGAGAGGGGAATCGAGGTCGCGGCCCGGCGTGACGCGACGGCCGGAGCCGGGCGACCGGCCGGTCGTCTCGCGTGCCAGCGAGGGCGTCCCGGACCAGCTCGACCTGCTGGCCGACGACTACGCGCGGTCGCTGCTCGCCGTCCTCGCGGCCGGTCCCAGGCGCGGCCGTGACCTGGTCGCGGACTGCGAGGGGTCCCGTGCGACCGTCTACCGCCGCCTCGGCAGGCTCGTCGAGGCCGGCCTCGTGCGGGCAGAGACCACGCTCGACCCCGACGGCCACCACTGCAAGGAGTTCCGTCTCGTGCGGGACAGCCTGACTGTATCCGTCGAGAACGGCGCCGTCACGGTGACTGCCCGCCGATGAGCGCGTTTCCCATCCGGGGTTCCGTCGAGGAACCCGACCGCGACCCGACCGTCGTCGCGCTCGAAGACGCCGGTGCGGTCTTCGAGGCACTGGGCTCCGAGACCGCCCGGGAGATCGTCTCGGCGCTCTCGGACGAACCGCTCTCGCCGGCGGATCTGGCCGACCGGACCGGGACGTCCGTCCAGAACGTCCACTACCACCTCGACCGGCTGACTGACGGTGGCGTCGTCGAGGTCGTCGACACGTGGTACTCCTCGCGGGGCGTCGAGATGGACGTCTACGCCCTGGCCGCCGAACCGGTCGTCGTCTGTGTCGGCGACCCAGCCGACGGGGCCGCCGATTCCAGCGACCCGGCGGCCGGTCGCGCGCTCGCCCCCTCTGACTGATCGGGTGCCGCTCCCACCCCTGTTTCAGAGCCTGCAACACGCCTCGCCGGTTTATTTCCTCTCCGGGACAATCACCGCCCGTCCGGGGGTATCTCCCCGGGCGTTCCGCCACCCCGCCCCGACACCCTGTCCATCGCGTCCCCCTCGCCGTGGCTGCGTCCGTTCGGCCCGCCAGCCCTGACGGTCCCGCATCGCCGCCCTTTCGTGACGCTGCCACTGCCCACATCGCCGCCCTTCTGTGACGCTGCCACCGTCGAGGCCCTCGATTCCGAGCCACTGGGTCTCGCCGCGGCGGCGAGTAACTGCCCCCGATTCCTCTCTCGGAATCGCCTGCAGAAGTGCTGCGACTGTGACCAGGAAGTCCCCGCGGGGCTTTATCGGTGGTGGCGGTCACATCTCCAACAGTACCGACAATAACTAGCCGAGTCCCCGAGACCGTTCGGACGCCTTCACCGGGAGAGCCTAGGCCAGGAAGACGTGCCGGGGCCGGTCCGCGAGAACCTCCCGGCCCCACTCGACGGTGTCGGCGAACTCCTCGGAGCGGAAAAAGCCCATGGCGTCGTCCTTCGAGTCCCACTGACTGGCGATGAACATGTCGTTCTCGTCGTCGACGTTCGCCAGCAGCGTCGTCTCCCGGTGGCCGTCCATCTCCGCGAGCAGGCCGCCGACGGTCTCGAAGGTCTCGCGGAACTCCTCGCGGTACTCGGGTTTGACGGTGTAGAACATGCCCATGGTCCCGAAGCCCTCGCTTTCGCCGGCCCAGCCGACGACGCCGGGCAGGTCCGCCAGATAGCCGCTGGCGGTGTCGGCGGCCTCGGCGGTCGCCCAGAGGCTCACCACGGCCCGCGTCTCGCCGTCGACGGCCTCGTAGACGGCCGTCCCCTCGTGGGTGTCGTAGCGGTCGAACCCCTCCTCGAGGTCCGCGACCTCATCGACCAGGTCCGCACGGTCGGCCTCGGAGTACAGCACCAGCGCGTAGACGTCCTCCCCGTGGGGCGTGCCGGCGTAGATGTCCAGGTCGGCCAGTTCCTCTCGGATGGACGCCACGTCGTCGCCCGTGCCCGCGGCCGTGCCCTCGCTGGCCGCCGACGTCGACTCGGCCGCGGCTTCGTCACCGCCACCATCGTCTTCCCCGTCACCGTCGCCCTCACCGAGCGGGCCACTGACGCTCTCCTCGACGCCGGGGAGGTCGACCAGGAATCCCTCGGCGGTCCCGGCGGCCCGCTTCGTCTCCCAGACGCTCGCCACCGCCGACCGCCCTCCGTGGGCGCGGACGGCCGTCCGGACGTGGGAGTCGTAGTGCTCGAAGTTCCCGCGGAGGCCGTCGACTGCCTCGGCCAGTTCCTTTGCGTCCGCCGTCGAGTAGCAGACGACCGCGTGGTTGCCTGCCTCGTAGTCGCTGCCCTCGTGGAGTCCCAGCGTCGCCAGCCGCGAGGTCAGGTCCGCCTCCTCGGAGGTCGCGACGCCGTCGCCGGTACTCGTTTCGTCGCTCCCGGGCCCGTCGCCCCCAGAACCACCGTCGCTCGCTGCCGGTCTCTCTCCGGTGGCGTCCGCGGGGTGGACTGGTCCCGTGTCCGTGTCTGTGCTTCCGGTTCCGTCCCGGGTGGCGTCCGTTGGGACCCGCTCGCCGGCGAGCAGCGCGGGCAGGTCCGCGGGCGGGAACCGGCGGCCGACGTAGAACGGACCGAACTCGGCGTACTGCGAGGTCGAGGGGTCGAAGCGCATCTCGTAGAGGAGGTCCTTCATGTCGACGAGGTCGTCGCCCCACAGCGTGACGCCCCACTCCCAGTCGTCGATTGCGATGGCGCCGGTGATCATCTGGGTGACGCGGCCGCCGTAGTCGCGGCCGATCTCGCCGTGGGCGTCCATGTGTTCGGCCCGCTCCTCGAAGGACAGGTCGTACCAGTTCTGTCCGGGGTCGCGGCGCTTGTCCATCGGGTAGAAGCAGACGTGGGTCGCGTCGGGGATGGTCGGCTCAAGCCGCGAGCGGATGTAGCGGGCCAGCCCGGAGGACTCGTCCAGGTCGCCCTCGAAGTACTCGCGGGCGCGCTCCGAGTAGCCCGAGGCCTCGGTCACGGAGACGAACGACGTGGCACGCTCGGTGAAGCGGGCGAAATCCGTCCCCTCGAAGCGCCGTTCGAGGGCGCCGATGTCGGCCGTGCTCGGGCGCAGGTGGAGCACGAGGAAGTCGGCCTCGTGGCCGAGCACCGAGTACAGCGCCGAGGCACCCTCCTCGGCGTCCTCGACGGCGAGCGTCGATTCGAGGTGGCTGACGGCCTCCTCGACGGCGCGGTCGCGTTCGCGCCCGGGCGCGTCGCGCCAGGCGTCCCAGTCGACGCGCCGGAAGTCGTGCAGCGCGTACCATCCCTCTTCCGTCGGCGGCGGATCGCGGCGGTCTGGCATGCCCGGTGGTTCGTGCGCGTCGGTAAGGAACCTTGCCATTCGGCCCTCGCTACCGGTCCCGGGGCTACGACCCGTCAGGTCAGGAGAGCAGCCGTGGCCCGAACAGCATCAGCGCCAGCGCGACGACCATCGTGAGCGTGACGACCGTCGTCACCAGCGTCGTCAGGCGTCGGGGGGCCGAGATGGGGAGTCGCGAGACCACCGC
>JAHENO010000045.1 GCA_018609945.1 Haloarculaceae archaeon
AGCACGTATTTCGGGTATGGACGCAGTCGTACTCCAGCTCCCGACGGACGGACTGCTCGGATCGCTCGCACAGGCGGCCGTCGTCGCAGCGACGCTGTTGCTGGTGATGATGCTCGTCGCGCTGGGCTACTACGCCTACAAACAGACACGCGGCGGCGGCGTCGAGTGGCCCGAAGACAAGGAGTCGGCCTCGGCCACAGACGGGGTCACCAAGGGCGACAGCGACGACGAGTGGGACTACTACTGCACGCACGGCACACCGCGTCCGAGCGACCCGGACGTCGGGCTGGCGGAGCAGTCGACCCGACAGAGAGGTGGGGCAGACGGGAATGTTCGGAGAGGGGGAGACAGACGGAGACCGTCGAGAGAGCACTCCGTAGCGAGTGTCGCTGTCGTCCGGAAGTCCGCTCGGCGTCCCACGTGCTGGTAGTGTGACGTCGGCGCAAAAAACGGAAAACGCGTCGGGAGAGTAGCGTCAGTCGCCGCTGGTTTCGTCGCTCTCCTGGATGTCCATCACCATCTCGTCGCCAGCGGTGACGACGTCGATGTCTTCCTCTGCGGTGAGGCTCTCGATGCGCTCGGCGAACTCCTCGGATTCGAGGATCTGGTACTCGTTGTCGAGTCCCAGGTACACCGTGTAGCACATCAACAGGAGGATGATCGCGAAGGGCAGGCCCGTCGAGACGGCCGCCGTCTGCAGGGCCGTCAGGCCGCCGCCGATCAGCAGGATGGCCGCGACCGCACCCTCGGTGAGCGCCCAGAAGATCCGCTGGGTCTTCGGGACGTCGTGCTTGCCACCCGAGGTCAGGTGGTCGATGACCAGCGACCCCGAGTCAGACGAGGTCACGAAGAACGTGATCACCAGCAGCGTGGCGATCAGCCCGGTGACCGCGCCCAGCGGGAACTGCGCGAGCATCGAGAACATCGCGATGGTCTGGCCCTGGTTGGCCACGGCCGACGCGACGCCGCCGCCGCCCTGGAGTTCGAGCCACAGCGCGGAGCCACCGAACGCCGAGAGCCAGACGAACGAGAACAGGGTCGGCAACAGGAGGACGCCGATCATGAACTCGCGAACCGTCCGGCCCTTCGAGATCCGCGCGATGAACATCCCGACGAAGGGCGACCACGCGATCCACCACGACCAGTAGAACACTGTCCACGAGCCCATCCAGCCGCTGACTGTGTAGCCACCGACTTCCGCGGCCCCGTTGACGACGCCGGCGAAGAACGCGAGCCCGAGGAAGTTGTTGAAGTACGTCGCGATGCCGTCCGAGAGCGTCCCGAAGATGTAGATCGTCGGACCGACGATCAATATGAACGCCAGCAGCGTGAACATCACGTAGAGGTTCAGCGTGCTGAGGCGCTTGACCCCGCCGTCGAGGCCTGCTGCGACCGACAGCGTCGCGATGCCCGTGATACCGGCGATCAACGCCACCTGTGGGAACGTCCCCACCGGGACGTCGACGACACCCAGCAGGTCACCGCCGACGTACGAGAGGCCGGTGTTGACCTGCGAGACGCCCAGCCCCAGCGACGTCGAGAGGCCAAAGAGCGTCGCGAACACCGTCACGAGGTCGATCACGTGGCCCGGCCAGCCGTAGATGCGCTCGCCCAGCAGGGGCCAGAAGATCGACCGGAAGGTCAGGGGCAGGCCCCGGTTGAACGAGAAGAAGGCCAGGCCCAGCGCGACCAGGCCGTAGATCGCCCACGGGTGGAAGCCCCAGTGGTAGAACGTCTGTGCCATCGCGGCGTTGGCGGCACTGCCCGTCCCGCCCTGGACCGCGTCGAAGAACGGGGGCACGACCATGAAGTCCGAGTCGGCGCTGCCGAAGTGCCACATCGGCTCGGCGACGCTGAAGAACATGAGGCCGATGCCCATGCCGGCACTGAACAGCATGGCCATCCAGGAGAAGTCGCTGAACTCCTTTTCGGCCTCGACTCCCCCGATCTTGATGTTGCCGTACTTGCTCGCCGCGAAGTAGACGATGGTCACGATGAAGACGTTCACCGTGATGATGTAGAACCATCCGAAGGTGCTGGTGAGGAAGGTGAAAATGTTGTTGTACACCGTCGCTGCCTGGTCGCCCAGTGCGATCGTCGCCACGATGAACGCAGCGATCAGTACCAGCGACACCGGGAAGACGACCGGGTGGACGTCGAACCCCATCGCCACGATGTTCGTGTCGCCTGGCTCCCGGTCGGATTCGGGGTGGAACAACTCCACCTGGAGCCCGTCGGACATCTCGCCGACGGTGTCGTCCTCGCCATCAGTCATGGTATCCCTCCGCACTGTACACGTGCCTGTCGACAGTCGATTGTGCTGTCATGCTGCATTCTGTGTGATCGTGATAAATCCCATCTCACCCTTGCGGGGACCTGTCCACTGTCGCCGAACCGCAGTACCACCGTAGCCACCTCGCACAGGGCGCACGCGACCCTGTGCACGACCCTCTCCGCCCTGCGTGCCATCATCTGCCATGCTACGGTACCTCGGCATAATCCGAGTGAAGGGTTCAATATAAACGTTCGTCTGTAGTTATTAACATATTTAAAAGCGTGTTCGGCAGGACGGCGGTGGGTCGGACCGCCGCCAACCGGGCGCTGTCGGGCAGATAACGAACGACGGTCGTCCGGAGAGTCGTGACGGGGGCCACCACCGGCAGAAAGGCCCCGGAGAACCCGGTGCGATCCCGCCGTCAGTCGCTCCGTGTCCTGTTGACGACCGCCACGTCGTATCCCCGACCGGCAATGGCGTCGACGACCCTGGCGGCGTGGTCGGCCCCGTTGGTCTCGACCTCGAAGACGAGGTAGGCCTCGCCGACGTCGAGGTCGTCGATGGCCCGGTCGTGCCGGACGGCGTGGATGTTGGCCCCCTGGTCGCTGATGACGCCCGAGAGTTCGTCCATCCGTCCGGGCTCGTCGCGGATGCGGACCCGGAGGCGGATGATCTGCTCGCGCCGGGTCAGGGCGTGGATCAGCACCGTCCGGAGCATCGTCATATCGAGGTTGCCGCCACAGAGCAGCGGCATCACGGACTCGCCGGTCACGTCCAGGTCCTCGCCCAGCAGGGCGGCGACCGAGGCCGCACCGGCGCCCTCGACGACCTGCTTGGCCCGCTCCATCAACAGGAGGATGGCGTCGGCGATCTGGCCGTTCGTGACCGTCACCAACTCGTCGACGTGGCGGTCGATGATCCCCAGGGTCAGTTTGGAGACGCCGCCGGTGGCGATGCCGTCGGCGATCGTGTCGACCGAATCGAGGGTGACCGGCTCGCCCTTGTTGAGGCTGTCGGCGACCGTGGCGGCACCCTCGGCCTGGACGCCGACGATCCGCGTCCCGGGACTGTGTTCGGCGAACGCGGTGGCGACGCCGCTGATGAGGCCACCCCCGCCGATGGGAACGATCACCGTATCGATGTCGGGGGCGTCCTCGCACATCTCGACGCCCAGCGTGCCCTGGCCGGCGACGATGGCGGGGTCGTCGAAGGCGTGGATGAACTCGGCGTCCGTCTCCCCGACCAGCTCGCGGGCGAATTCCATGGCAGCCTGGAAGTCCCGCCCGACGAGTTCCACGGACGCGCCGTAGCCGCGCGTGGCCTCCACCTTCGCTTGCGGGGCCGTCTTCGGCATGACGATCGTCGACTCGACGCCGAGCGTCGTCGCCGCCAGCGCCACCCCCTGGGCGTGGTTGCCCGCGCTCGCGGCGACCACGTGGTCGAGGTCGCCCTCCTCGACGCGCTTTGCGATCGTGTTGTACGCGCCGCGGGTCTTGAACGACCCCGTCCACTGGAGGTGTTCCATCTTCAGACGGACCGACGCTGCGCCCGTCTTGCCCTCGAGGGTAGTACTCCGTTCTACCGGCGTCTCCCTGACCACGCTCGGGTCGTCGAGTCGCGCGAGGGCGGCCTCGATGTCGCCGTAGTCGACTCCGGGTTCAGCCATGGCCGCGCTTCGAGGGGACTGTTCAAAAGGCACCGGTCGCCCCCCGTCGTCCGGCTGTGCCGGGCGGCCGACGACCGGCGGGACACATCGTATCAACCGACTTACCGTACGAGTTTGAGGGCGGTGGACGAGAGCCGAAGGCAACCGTTATTAGGAATCTGTCTGCCTGAGTACCTAGTGGCAATGACAGGCACGACACCGCAGACAGAGAGGCGCACAGCCACGCCGGCCGCGTGCGGAGGGCCGGTAGCATGAACGAGGACCAGTTCGCGGCGCGGGTCAACGCCGTCGAACCGGCCGCACCGTTCGTGATCACCGACCTCGTCTCGGAACTGCAGGAGCAGGGCCGGGACATCATCGACCTGAGCGTCGGCCAGCCCGACTTCGAGACGCCGCCGGACATCCTCGAGGCCACCCACGAGGCCCTCGACGCGGGCCACACTACCTACACGCCCTCGAACGGCATCCCCAAGCTCCGGCGGGCGGCGGCCTCGTATCTGAACGAGCGCCACGGCCTCGACTACGAGCCGGAGAACATCATGGCGACGCCGGGCGGGAAGATGGCCCTCTACGAGAGCGTCCAGGCGCTGGTCGACGACGGCGACGAGGTCATCGTCTTCGACCCGGTGTGGTCGTCCTACGAGCCGATGGTGAAACTGGCGGGCGGCGAGGCGGTCCACGTCGACCTCTCGCCCCACGGCTTCCACCTCGAACCGGCGCTGGACGAACTCGCGGAGGCCATCACCGAGGACACGGCGCTGGTCATGCTGAACTCGCCGGTCAATCCCAGCGGCATGGTCTTCTCGGAAGCTGCCTTCGAGGGCGTCCGTGACCTGGCGGTCGACCACGACCTGGCGGTCATCTCCGACGAGATCTACAAGGAACTCATCTTCGAGGGCGACCAGCCCAGCCTCGCGGCGATGGACGGGATGTTCGGCCGCACGGTGACGATCAACGGCGTCTCGAAGACGTACTCGATGACGGGCTACCGGGTCGGATTCATGGCCGCGCCCACCGATCACACGACCATGGCGGGCAGAGTCCACAGCCACGCCGTCTCGTGTGCGGTCAACTTCTCGCAACACGCCGCGGCCTACGCGCTCTCGGAGGCCGACACGGACGCGATCGTCGACAACATGCTCGGAACCTTCGAGCGCCGCAAGGAGGTGCTCGTGGACCTGTTCGCCGAGCGCGGCGTCGAGGTCGCCGAACCCGAATCCGCGTTCTACGCGATGTTCCCGATCGACTCCGACGACGACATGCAGTGGTGCAAGGACGCGGCCCGCGAGGCCGGCGTCGGCCTCGTTCCGGGGGAGGCGTTCAACACGCCTGGGTACGTCCGCGTCTCGCTGGTCGACACCGAGGAGCGCATCCGTGAGGCCGTCGACCGCCTCGCGACGGAGGGGTTCATCTGATGAGCGACCCCGTCGTCTACGTCACCCGCGAGATCCCCGACGCGGGGCTGGACCTGCTCGAGCCCGAAACCGAGATGCACGTCTGGGACGGCAAACTCCCGCCCGGAAAAGACCACATCGTCGAGCGCCTCGAGGAGCTGGAGGCCGACGGCCTGCTCTGTCTGCTGACCGACGAAACCGACGGCGAGGTGATGGACGCCTCGCCGAACCTCGACGTCGTGAGCACGTTCTCGGTGGGGTACGACCACGTCGACGTCGAGGCC
>JAHENO010000046.1 GCA_018609945.1 Haloarculaceae archaeon
CGGACGGCCCGGAGTCCGTGAGACAGCCAGCCAGTCCCGGGGCGGCCGCCACCGCGGTCGCGAGAAACGAGCGCCGCTCCATGGCGGGCGTTCGGTCCGGGAGCGGTTAAGCCGCCCGTTCGCTCGCAGGGGACAGGCCCGGGTCCGGACCGCAGTCAGCTAGTCGTAGAGGGGGTATTCGTCGGTGAGTTCGTCGACGCGGTCCGACACGGCGGCTTTCACGTCCTCGTCGTCGGGGTCGTCGACGACGCGGACGATGAGGTCCGCGACCTCGCGGCAGGCGTCCTCGTCGAAGCCACGGGTCGCGAGTCCCGGCGTGCCCGCCCGGATGCCTGAGGGGTTGAACGCCGAGCGCGTCTCGCCGGGGACGGTGTTGGCGTTGAGGACGATCCCGGCTTCCTCGAGGGCCTCCTCGACTTCCTTGCCCGTCGTGTCCGGGTGAGAATCCCGGAGGTCCACGAGCACGAGGTGGGTGTCGGTCCCGCCCGAGACCAGCGAGAGCCCGTGTTCCTGGAGGCGCTCGCCCAGGGCGGCGGCGTTGTCGACGGTCTGCTGGGCGTACGCCTCGAAGGCGGGGTCCAGCGCCTCGCCGAACCCGACGGCCTTGCCGGCGATGTTGTGCAGGAGTGGACCGCCCTGGCCGCCGGGGAAGACGGCGGCGTCGATCGAATCGGCGTACTCCTCGTCGCACATGATGATGCCGCCCCGGCCGGCCCGGATGGTCTTGTGGGTACTCCCGGTCACGAAGTCCGCGATGCCGACCGGCGAGGAGTGGACGCCGGCCGCGACCAGGCCCGTGATGTGGGCGATGTCGGCGAGCAGGTAGGCGTCGACGGCGTCGGCCGCCTCCCTGAAGGCCTCCCAGTCGATGTCGCGGGGATAGGCGGAGTAGCCCGCGACGATGATGTGGGGATCGAACTCCTCGGCGTGGTCGCGCATGGCCTCGTAGTCGACGTAGCCCGTCTCGGGGTCGACGTGGTACTGTTCGACCTCGTAGGTCTTGCCCGCGAAGTTCGCCGGATGACCGTGCGAGAGGTGCCCCCCGTGTTCGAGTTCCAGCGAGAGAATCCTGTCGCCGGGGTCGAGCATCGCCAGGTAGACGCCCATGTTGGCCTGGGTCCCCGAGTGGGGCTGGACGTTGACGTGGTCGGCCCCCCACAGCTCTTTGGCGCGGTCGATGGCCAGTTGCTCGACCGTGTCGGCGTGCTCACAGCCGCCGTAGTAGCGCTCGCCGGGATAGCCCTCGGCGTACTTGTTCGTGAGTTCGGAGCTCTGTGCCTCGAGGACCGCCTCGCTGACGTGGTTCTCGCTGGCGATCATCGCCAGGGTGTCGTTCTGTCGCTGCCGCTCGCCCACGAGCGCCTCGGCCACCGCGGGATCGGCCTCGCGCACTGTCTCGTAGCTCATATCGAAACGAGGGGAGAAGGGTGTAAGAATCTATCTTTCCCGGACCATCATGAGGGTCCACGCCCAACGTCGTGTATGCTCGAACTCCCGCGAGACGTCTACGACGCGGTCGTCGACCACGCCCGCGATGGTGTCCCCGCGGAGGTCTGTGGGATCTTCGGCGGCGAGCACGGGGCCGACCGGACCCGCGTCGAGACGGTCCACCGCGCACGGAACGCCGCCGACGCGCCCCGGACGACCTACGCCATCGACCCCGAGGAACAACTCGAACTGATCGACCGCGTCGAGGCGGCCGGCCAGGAATTGGCGGGCTTCTATCACTCCCATCCCGCCGGACCGCCCCGACCCAGCCAGACCGACGTCGCGCGCGCCGCCTGGCCGGGCCAGTCCTACCTGCTCGTCGCGCTGGACGGACGTCACCCGTACGTCGGCTCCTGGCGGTGGGACGGCGAGGCCGGCGAGTTCGTGGGGGAAGTGGTGCGCGTGCTGTGACGGCAGCGAGGGCGCGGACGGTTCAATAGCAGTTTGAGCTTTCTGAAAGCACTTTACCCGCACCCGGCAAGAAACGCCCATGGAACGGCGCCGCTTCCTGGGGCTGTGTGGTGTCGGTGCCGCCGCGCTGGCGGGCTGTGCCGGACGCAACGGGGAGACCCAGTCCCCGGGTGGAACCGCGACGGAGACGGCGTCACCGGCCGACGGCGCCTCGACCGACACACCGACGGCCGGGGTGCTCCGGCTCGCGCCGGCCGACCTGCCGGCGGACGGGTCCGCCGTCGTCTATCCGGGGGACCTGCAGGAGTGGCTCCGGGAGGCCGCGTCGACGGACACGACCCTTCGCGTCCACGCGACTGCGGCCGTCGAGAATCCGGACCCACCGTTGCCGACCTTCGACCGCGTGCGACTCCAGGGCCCGACGGCGGCGGTCACCGGGTGGTACGGGGTGCGGGCCGAGGGCGGCACCAGGTACCGGTACAAGGCCGACGCCGCGGCGACGACGGCGCCCGACGACGCGACGGTCACGCCGGTCGCCGACCTGGGACCCGACCGGCGGGACCTCGCCGTCGCGGCGATTACCGACGACATCGACGGCCGCGCCTTCTACCCGGAGACGGAACTCGGCGAGTGGGCCCGCACCGAGTTTTTCGGCGGCTACGTCCGCTACAACGGGACCGTCTACCAGGGCATGGAGTTCCAGCAGACCGACGCCGCGTTCTTCAGCACCGAGTGCTGGTACGTCCTCTCGCTCGAGCGCGTCTCGGAGGGTGAGGGACCGACGCTCGTGCTCGCCGACATCGACCGCGATATCCGGGATACCGTCGAGGAGTTGCTGGACGAGCGCGACCTCCCCCACGAATCGGCGACGCGTGACGCCGACGGCGCTCCAGCGTCGGCCGTCCGGTTCTTCGAGAACACCGACTACCTCCTCACGCATGCCGCCGTGTTGCGCGTGACCGTCGAACGGTAGGGCGTCGCGGTCGACCGGTCAGTCCGCGCCGATGGCGCAGGTCGCCGTGTACTCGACCTCGTGGACCGACTCGACGCCGCCCTCGCCACAGACCGGACAGTCGGGGTTCTTCCGGACGGGCACCTCCTCGAAGCTCATGTCGAGCGCGTCGTAGAAGAGCATCCGCCCGTCGAGCAGGTCGCCGACCTGGAGGAAGTGCTTGACCGTCTCCGTGGCCTGGATGGCACCCACCGTCCCCGGGAGGACGCCGAGGACGCCCGCGGTGGCACAGTCGGGGACGGTCCCCTCCGGGGGCGCCTCGGGGAACAGACACCGGTAACAGGGCGAGTCCTCTCCCTGGGGAAAGGTCGTGACCTGGCCCTCGAACCGGAAGATGGCGCCGTGGGAGAAAGGAACCCCGGCGAGCGTGCAGGCGTCGTTGACGAGATAGCGGGTCCGGAAGTTGTCCGAGGCGTCGACGACGAAGTCGTAGTCCTCGAGGAACCCCTCGACGGTGTCGGGAGCGAGCCGTTCCTCGTGTGGTTCGACGTCGATGGTGGGGTTGAGGTCGGCGACGAAGTCGGCTGCAGACTCGACCTTCGGGCGGCCGATGTCGTCGGTTCCGTGGATGACCTGTCGCTGGAGGTTCGAGCGCTCGACGACGTCGTCGTCGACGACGCCGAGGGTGCCGACGCCTGCGGCGGCGAGATACTGGATGACCGGCGAGCCCAGTCCACCGGCACCGACCACCAGGACGCGTCCGTCGAGCAGGTTCGCCTGCCCGTCCGGCCCGACGTCGTCCATGATGATGTGGCGGGAGTACCGGTCCAGCTGGTCCGGGTCGAGATCCAGGGTCATATCCGCCCTAGCAGCCACCGGGATATAAGCGACCGGGGAGGGACGACGGATCGGGCTCGGTCAGACAGTTCGGGCGGCCCAGATTACTCCTCGACGACCTCGATCCCGCGGTTGTTGACCGCCGCCGGATCGAGCCCGACCTCTTCGAGGAACTGCTTGTACTCGCGCTCGCACTGCTCGGCGTCTTTCTGTCGGTCCGATGCGCGGTCACACAGCGCCACCAGGTCCTCGGGGACGTCGTTGGTGTAGACGATCCAGTGGTTGATGAGGTCCGACAGCCGGCGGATGGGCGACGTGAAGTGCCCGTAGATCTCGAAGTTCAGCGCGTGGTGGCCGCCGAAGGGGTCGTTCATGTACTTCGCGCGGGGCATCACCTTCATCACGGCCCACTGGATCTTGTCGAGCTGGCGCTCGGGGGCCTCCTCGAGGGTGGCGTTGACGGCCTGGCGGGGGTCGTCCCAGGCGCCCCCGGGGATGGAGACGCCGTCGAGTTCCTGTATCTCCTGGAGGGCCTCGTTCCACTCCTCGGGGGTGGGCTGTGGGTGGACGCGGTACATCGCCTCGACCCCGCGGTCCCACATGAGTTCGTGGGTGACGGCCTTGTTGGCCTTGAGCATACACTCCTCGATGATGGTGTGGGCCCGGTCCCGGCGCGGATTGAGGACGAGCGAGCCGTCCGCCTTGCGCTGTTCGTGCATCCTGTCCGCGAGTTCCCAGACCTGCTGGCACTTCCCGCCCAGGTCGACCGAGACGTCTTCGAGATGGTCGTCCGCACTCGCCGGGTCGTCGAGGATGTTTTCCGCCTCGGTGTATGTCAGCCGGGCGTCGCTCCGGATGACCGACTTGTAGATGTCGATCGACTCGTAGCCCAGGTCGTCCTTGTCGAGGTGCATCTCCACCGTGTGTGCCAGGCGGTCCTCGTCGGGGACCAGCGAGCAGACCGTCTCCGCGAGCACCGGCGGCAGCATGTGGATGGTGTACCCGGGGAGGTAGACCGTGTTGGCCCGGCGGACCGCCTCGGCCCACATCTCGGTTTCGGGGGTGACGTAGTGAGTGACGTCGGCGATGTGGACCCACAGGACGTACACGTCGCCGCGGTCCTCGACCGAGAGGGCGTCGTCGAAGTCCTGGGCGTCGATGGGGTCGGTCGTCCAGGTGGTCATGTCGCGGAGGTCCCGGCGCTCGTCGACCTCGGCCGCGATCTGCTCGCCGACCCCCTCCGTGCGCGCCTCGGCCTCCTCGAGCACCTCCGGCGGGAACTCGTCGGGGATGTCGAACTTCTCCAGCAGTTCCTCGCGCTTGTTCGCGATGTGGCGGGCCATCTCCTCGTCGATCTCGACGGGGCCCTGTCCCTCCGGCGTCCCGGCGGCTGCCTGCGCGTCCTGGTCGCTCATGACTCCCGGTACGACCAGGCGGTAGTTAGTGGTGTCGGCGTCCCTCGCCAGGCACCGGCGGCCACGGACCGGCGCACGGAGACCTACTCCAGCAACGCCTCGGTGGGGCGCAACTCCTCGTCCTCGGTGATCCGGTCTGATAATGACTGCTGTCGCTATTTTCCAGGTCGACCGCACGACGTCGGGCGGTCGATCCGGTAATGAACTACAGCAGTCATTATGAGTGCATGCAGGCGTGGAGCACCTTGTGGGCGAGTTCCGGCGGGACGCGAATCGACCGGCCCCCGGCAGCCTCGCCGCCGAGGTCCTCGATGGCCGTCTCGATCCCGCCGAGGCGCTCCTCGAACGCCGCCACCGCGTCATCGATGTCGGAATCCGTGTCGTCTCCGCTCAAGCTGGCGACCTCGCCCTCCGACGTCGTGCCTGCTTCCTCTCCCCCGACGTCCCCGGACCCCTTCTACTCAAGCGCAGCGAGGCGGTTGAGCGCGTAGATCACGCGCAACATCCCGGCGGCGTCGCCGCGGTCGAAGACGAGTTCGCTCGTGGACATGACGTGTTCGAGGACGTCCTCGGAGGCGTGTTCGGGGGCGGCGGCGACGCCGCTGTCGGTCTCCGCGATCCACTGCATCACGCGGAGGTCGGTCTTGGAGTCGCCCATCATCAGGGCGAACGGGTCCTCGATCCCGAGGACGTCCAGG
The DNA here is from genome assembly GCA_018609945.1 of Haloarculaceae archaeon. Classification (GTDB taxonomy): domain Archaea; phylum Halobacteriota; class Halobacteria; order Halobacteriales; family Haloarculaceae; genus SW-9-67-25. The sequence continues at coordinate 5,802 of JAHENO010000046.1, forward strand.
GCGGCCTCGACACCGACCACCTTGTTGAGTTCCAGCGACCCGATCTCGGCGGCGTCGGCCTCGTAGTAGGCGACGTCGACGCGCTCGAACAGTCCCGCCAGATCCGCGGGCACGTCCGAGGCGGCGACATCGGGCTGTTCGCCCCGCCGCTCCAGCACGCCACGTATCTCCGGGTCCTCGTTCGCGTAGTAGGCACGGGCGTAGCCGACGGAGCCATCGACCGACCGTTCGTCGGCGTCGGCGTCCCCGCCACTCACCGCCAGAACACTCTCTTCGAGGAGATCGAGCAGATAGACGAGGCCCTCGTCGATGACTGCCTCGGCGCGGTCGCTGCCGGTCTCGAAGTTGGGTTTGAGCGTGACGTTGAACTCGTTGCCCTGGAGATGGCACCCCTCCTGGATCGACGCGGGGGCGTCGGGCAGCACGCGCGAGCGGACGTGGCCGAACACGTCCCGGATGTCGGCGTCGAGGTCCTCGTAGAGCAGGCACTTGGTGTCGGCACCGTGACCCGGCGTGAAGACGCCGGTCCCCGTCTCGTAGACGACGCTGACGGACCCGGAGTGGACGATGTCGTTGCCCAGTCCCTGGATGAGAAAGCCCTTGACGTTCTCCAGGGTCTGGCCGGTGCAGATGACGACCGGAACGCCGTCGTCGTGAAACCGCGTCAGGAGGTGCAGCGTCTCGCGGGGGATCTCGTTGTCGGTGTTGCCGGCCGACCGGAGCGTCTCGTCGACGTCCAGCACGAGGACGTTCACCCCGCGGCCGTGCTTGGCGTACAGATCGAGCGCGGTGAAGGCCTGGTCGCGGGTGGCGCGACTCGCCAGGTCCGCGAACGTCTCGCCCACCTGCGGGAACCCCGACCGGATCGTGTCCTTCCGGTCGTCCAGTTCCTCGCTCGCGTCCTGCCACCGTTCGAGCGCTACCCGGGAGTCCACAGGCGGGAACAGGTCCACGAACTCCTGGTAGGCCCGCAACGTCTCCGTGTCGAACTCCTCGTAGAGCCTGTAGAGCAGGTCGTAGGTCTCCATGCCTGCCCCTACGCTCCCCGTCCCAAAAGAACGACAGTCCTGCTGACACCCCCCCGGACGGCGACCTGTGGAGGGGGCATCTCCGCCAGTGTCAGAATATTTTACTCACTGATCGATAAATATTTTCTCCCGCGGCACCAACGGGAGTCCATGAGAGCTATCGGCATCGAACGTGGGGCGGAGCGACCCGCGCTGCTCGAGGTTCCGCGACCCGACCCGGAGTCGGGGGAGGCGCTGGTCCGGACCCTGCGGGTCGGCGTCGACGGCACCGACCACGAGGTCATCGCCGGCCATCACGGGGGGCCGCCCGCCGGCGAGGACCACCTCGTGCTCGGCCACGAGGCCGTCGGCGTCGTCGAGGCTGGTGCGGGGCCGCTCGAGCCCGACGACATCGTCGTGCCGACGGTCCGCCGGCCGCCGAACGGCGAGGGAAACCGCTACTTCGAGCGTGGCGAGGCCGACATGGCGCCGCCGGGGGCGGCCCTCGAACGTGGCATCGACGGCGCCCACGGGTTCATGAGCGAGTACTTCACCAGCCCGGCCGAGTACCTGATCGAGGTGCCCGCGGACCTCGCGGAGTGGGGGTTTCTCGTCGAGCCGATCAGCATCGCCGAGAAGGCCCTCGAACTCGCATACGCCTCGCGGTCGTCGTTCGGATGGGAGCCCGAGACTGCCCTGGTGCTTGGCAACGGCTCGCTCGGGTTGCTGACGGTCGCGATGCTGCGAGCGGACTACGAGGTCTACTGTGTCGGGCGCCGGGACCGACCCGACCCGACCATCGACATCATCGAGGCGCTGGGTGCCACCTACGTCGACTCCCGGGAGACGCCGGTCGACGAGGTTCCCGCGGTCTACGAGCCGGCCGACCTCGTCTTCGAGGCGACCGGCTACGCGAAACACGCCTTCCGGAGCGTCGAGGCGCTCGGTCCCAACGGCGTCGCGGCGCTTCTGGGCGTGCCCGAACCCTGGACGTTCGAGGTCGACGGCGGCCGCCTCCACAAGGAGATGGTGATGTACAACAAGGCCGTCGTGGGGAGCGTCAACTCCGGGCCGCGGCACTTCCGGGCTGCGGTCGACCGCCTTGCGGCCATGCCCGAGTGGTTCCTCGAGGACCTCCTCACGCGAGTGGTGCCCGTCGAGTCCTTCGAGGCGGCTTTCGAGGAGAGCAAAACGACAATAAAGACAGCCGTCGAATTCGAGCCATGAAGAACGTCGACGACCTCATCCGGAGCGCGGAGGAACTGGCCGAGCGGGGGCTCTCCAAGGGCGAAATCGCCGACGAACTGAACGTCTCCCGCGAGACGGCGAGCTGGCTCGTCGAGCGCGGAGGGGCGACGCCCCAGCCCCGCCGGACCGAGACTGCCGACCCGCACGACATCCACGTCGACTGGTCGGCCGTCGGCCGGGACTCGGCGCGGTTGACCTACGTCGGGCAGGCGATGGCCGACCTCCTCTCGAAGCAGGGCGAGGCCGTCGACCTGACGGTCGGCATCGAGAAGGCCGGTACGCCGCTCGCGACCGTCGTGGCACAGGAACTGGAGACGGACATCTCGACGTACGTCCCCCGGAAACACCAGTGGGAGGACGGCGACATCGAGGACCTCGAAGGGACCTTCTCGCGGAACTTCGCGGACATCCGCGACCGGGAGTGTTACGTCGTCGACGACACCGTCACCAGCGGCACGACGATGAGCGAGGCAATCACCGCCATCCGCGAGCAGGGTGGCGACCCCGTCGCCGCCGTGGTCCTCGTCGACAAGCAGGGCGTCGACGACCTGAACGGCGTCCCCGTCTACTCGCTGGTCCAGGCGATCCGCGTCGGCGAGGACTAGGGCTGGGAGTCTGGGTCGGTTTTGAGATTCGAACTCTCGGAATCAGTGATTGAGCCGATGCGGCGACTGCGACCAGCCAGAAAGCCCCCGGCCCCTTTCATCCCCGCCCACCGGCAGGCCTGCCCTTCCCCGGGTTCTTGCGGCTGCGCCGCGAGGTTCGGGAGACGGAGTCTCCCGGCACGCGCGCTAAAACGCGTTTCCGGTCGTGCGGTTGGCGCGCGCTGTCGTGAGTCCTGTCGAACGACAGCGTCGCGCGAGGGATGAGCGAGCGGAGCGAGCGAATCGGCTGGGGAGGCGTGTGGCTGTGGTCGGGCGGGACTGAAAGGGGCCGCGGACTCGGCGAACCCCGACGACGTAAGGACCACAGTGAGCGGAGTGAACGAGGACCGTAGCGAGCGCGAGGCCGACCGCAGGGAGGCCTCGGTCCGCTCGAACGGCGACCGCAGGGAGCCGTGAGAGTCGCGGGAGCCGAGTCCGCGGGGGCTTTCTGGCTGTTTCCAGACACAACTCCATGCTCATCTGAAAAATATC
>JAHENO010000047.1 GCA_018609945.1 Haloarculaceae archaeon
ATTATAGGCACGATGTAGCCGACTCCGGAGGGATAGACCGACTGCAACCACTGTAAGCCACGAAACGTTTCGCGGCGTGCCACCCCGTCATATAAGCGGCTTGTACAGATTACTTATAACGAAACTGGTAATACCATGGAGTACTAACACCCAGTGGTATGAGCCGAGACAGCTTCGACCAGTTCAGCGACGTCGGCGAGGCGGACGTGACGCGCGCCATCGGCCAGGAGTGGACCGAGGAGTTCATGGACTTCTCGGATTCGGACGTGATCATCGTCGGCGGCGGCCCCTCGGGACTGATGGCCGGGAAGGAACTGGCAGAGCGGGGCGTGAAGACGATGATCGTCGAGAAGAACAACTACCTCGGCGGGGGCTTCTGGCTGGGCGGCTTTCTGATGAACAAGGTGACGGTCCGGGAACCGGCCCAGCAGGTACTGGAAGACCTCGATGTCTCCTACAAGCGGGCCCAGGACAGCGAGGGACTGTACGTCGCCAACGGGCCCGAGGCGTGTTCGGGGCTGATTAAAGCCGCGTGTGACGCCGGCGCGAAGATCCAGAACATGACCGAGTTCACCGATATCGTCATCCGCGAGGACCACCGCGTGGGCGGCATCGTGATGAACTGGACGCCGGTCCACGCACTGCCCCGGGAAATCACCTGCGTCGACCCCATCGCGGTCGAGGGCGACCTCGTCATCGACGCCTCGGGCCACGACGCCGTCGCGGTGACCAAACTCCACGAACGTGGCGTGCTGGATGCGCCGGGCATCGGCCACGCAGCCGAACACAACACCGGCATGGACCAGACCGACAGCGACCAGTACGGCGCCCCCGGCCACGACTCGCCGGGTCACGACTCGATGTGGGTCGGCGAGAGCGAGGACGCCGTCGTCGAGCACACCGGCCTGGCTCACGACGGCCTCGTCGTGACGGGCATGGCCACCGCGACCACGTACGGCCTCCCGCGGATGGGCCCGACCTTCGGCGCCATGCTCCTGTCGGGCAAGCGCGCCGCCCAGGCCGCCATCGACGAACTCGGCGTCGACGCCGACGACGTCGAGATGACCACGCGTGCCTCGCCGGCCGACGACTGACCGCTCGCCACCGTTTCCAGCCCACGACTGACCGCTCGCCGCGGTTCCCTCCCGCACATCACCAGTCCTATTGGCACGCAACGCGCCGTGTCTCGCATGCACTACCTCCTCTGGGCGATTCTCGCGCTGGTCGCGTACTCGCTGGTGCCCCCGCTCTCGAAACTCGCCGCCGAACAGCTCCCGATCATGCTGGTCGCACTCGTCGCGAACGCGACCATCACGGCCGTCAACCTGGCCGTCGTCCTGTACCTCGACGAGGGAACGCTGGGGTCGCTGTCCTCGACGCACGGCCTCTACGCGATCGCGGCCGGCGTGTTCCTCACCGTCGGCGTGCTGTCGTACTTTCACTCGCTGTCGGTCGGCCCCGTCAGCGTCGTGACGCCCATCTTCGGGCTCTTTCTGGTGGGCAGTTCCGTCGTCGGCATGGTCGCACTCGAAGAGCCCGCGACGGCGCGCAAACTCGCGGGGCTTGGATGCGCCGCCCTCGCGGTCTACCTCACCTCGACGGCCTGACGTCGGCGGCCGACCCTCTTCCCTTCCCGCTGCACACCGAATGCCGACAATTGTTGCTATTCGCCAAACATATATTAGTTTATATTCCGATATAGTGGATGAATAGGTGCACGATGCGACGAGAGGTAAACGAAACAGGAAATGATTCCGAACCCCCGACAGCGAGCGGAGACGCGGGGGACGGGGGCGGGGACGGAACGCGCGTCGTGCTGTGGACGCGCCGACCGGTCTGTGGGCCGCGGACAGAGATCATCGACCGCCTGAGTTCGCTCCGGGCGACTGGTCAGATCGCCGAGTTCACGGTTCGGACCTGGCCCGAGGAGGTCGCCGTCTCGGAGCACACGCGCCACTCCCAGGTGCTCAAGACCTACGAGCAGTTCCGGTCGTGGGCCGACGAGACCGACGTCGACATCACCCCGCCGTTCGACCGGCGGACCGTCACCACCCTCGTCGGCCGGAGCGAGGAGGTGCTGACGCTCCCGGTACTGTGTCTGGCCGTCTACGACGACGGCCTGTGTGGCGTCTATCCCTGCACCGACGGCGACGAGACGCTGACAGTCACGGACTACGTCGACGCCTGCGCGAACGGGGACGCGACGCCATCTCCGGAGGACCTGGCCACCGCGGCCGAATGAGACTGACTCCGCGGGAACCGCCGATCCTCAGCGACGACGACCGAGCAGCCCGGTTGCGAGGACGGCCAGCAACGCCACGAGGACGCCGAAGCCGGGACCGCTCTCACCGGGTGTCGGCGTGGGCGACTCTCCGGGCGTGGGCGTCGCTGTCGGCGTCTCGGTGGCCGAGGGGTCCACGCCCTCGACGGTGGTCGTCGCGGTCGCGTCGCCGCTGCTGGCCTCGATCGTGACATTGCCAGCGTCCTCGATCGACACGCGGAGCTCGCCCCGCTGGTCGGTCGTGCCGACCTGCTCGCCGCCGACGCTGACCGTGGCGCCCTCGACGGTCTCGTTGTACTCGTCGGTCACCGTCACCACGGTCGACTCGCCGACGATGACCCGGCGGTTGACCGACTCGACGTTCAGGGCCGGCTCGCGCTGGATCGACACCTCCAGGGACGCCGGGTTCTCCCCGACCCTGACGGACGCCCGTTCGGCGTCGTAGCCGTCCTTTGTGACGCGGACCCGGTGGTTCTGGTTGACCGGAACGGATCCCGTCACCATCCCGTCGGAGCCGGTGACGAGCGTCGTGCCGAGGTCGGGGAACCGGACGCGTGCGTCCTCGACGGGTCGCGCGGGCTCGAAGTGGTCGTCGACGACCGACACCGTGACGTCGGCGTCGGCGCGCTGGACGCTGATCGTCTCGGTCTTCTCGACCCGCGTGATCTCGATGGATGTCTCGGTCCGGAGGTGGCCGGGTGGGGTCACGCGCACGGTGTACTCGCCGAGTTCCAGCGGGCCCGACCGCGCGAAGCCGCTCTCGTTGGTCGTCAGCGAGGCGACCTGGCGACCGGGTTCGCGGAGGGCGATCTCGGCCCCGGCGACCGGCCCGTCGGTCCCCTCGACGACGAAGGTCACCCGGCCGATCTCGGAGACGGAAACCTCCACCTGCTCACCGCCGTCCACGTTGGACAGCAGGAACGGCCTGTTCCTGACGTACCTGTCGTCGTCGGTCGCGATCCGGACGGTCGCACCCTCGGGGACGTCGACCAGCGCCCGACCGTCCGAGGTCGTCGTCACCTCGGCGCGGCCCTCGCCGTCGTCCCACGTCACGACGAGGTCGACGTTGCCGACCGGCCGGTCGTTGTCGTCGACGACCGTGATTTCGAGTGTGACGTCGTCAGCAGCCGCCATCCCCACCATACCGTACGCGGCGGCTGCAACGAGAACCACGATGATCGCTGTCGAAAGGAGCGCCCGTGACATACCGGTTCTATCGGCCAGCCAGTTTAAACGTCTGACGGCAGTTCCCGGTACATATCGTCCCCCCGCTACGGTCCACCCGACAACTGCTGCCGAGTGCCATCACAGGTCCGCCATCCGGGCGACGACGGCCGAGACCTCCTCGGGAGTGGCTGTCAGGAGCGGCCCGGGCACCGTACACGCGAGCGCCGCCGCCGCGACGGCGTCAGTCAGCGCCTCGTCGAGCGGGGCTCCGTCCGCGAGCCGACCGAGAACCCCCCCCGCGAGGGCTGCCTGCCGGCCGGTCGTGCTGACGACGTCCGTCTCGGGGGCCGCCTGCTCGTGGACGACGTTCGTCCCGGGCGAGACTTCGAGCGCCACGGCGCCGCCGTCCGCGCGCGCGACGACCACCGTCTCCAGGTCGAGTTCCGCGGCCAGCGTGTTCGCGAGCGTCCGCGGCCGATTGTTCTTCTCGAACACCGTTTCCGCGTGAGTGTCGCTGACGACGAGCACGTCGACCATCGCGACCAGGTCCGCGAGCGCCTCCCGGTACCGCTCGACCGACCGCAATCCCGGGCGGTAGTCGACGGCCGCCGCCGTGGTGACGCCGGCCTCGTGGGCCGCCTGGAGAACCGCCTCGGTACTCGCCAGAGCACGCTCCGAGAGGACGGCCGTACTCAGCCCGACGAAGACCGTATCGGCCGCCCGGACCCGTTCCATCGGGAGGTCCTCGGCACTGCCCGCGGCAACGGCCGTGTGCTCCCAGTCGTAGACGATCGCCTCCTCGCGGGGTTCGCGCCCGGACTCGTGGAAGATCAGCCCCTGGCGCGCGTCGTCGGGGTCGACCCACGTGACGTCGGTCGCGACGCCGTGCTGGTGGAGTTGGCCCACGAGGCGCCGACTCGGCGCGGCGTCGGGGAGTCGCGACAGCCAGGTCCCGGCCGTGCCGACGGCCGTCGCCGCCGCGGCGGCACCGCTCTCGATGCCGCTGGCGTGCAGTCGGGCGTCCCGCGCTGTCGCGAACCGCTCGGACTCCCGGGGCGACAGCTGCAACGCGGTGTCCCCGAACGTGACGAGTTCTGCCATACCTGTTCGGACACCAACGATCGGTTTAATTCCACCGGCAGTTGCGCGGTCCGAGGGTGAGCCCGACGCTCATTCCGCAGGCGAGACGCGCACGTCTGCACCCCCGGAAAGCGACCGCAGAGGCCCCACATCGTCGAGTTCGGCGACCACGTTCACCGGCGCCGCCGCCCGGGGTTCGTCGCCGTGGCTGGCGGGGGTCGGCCCCCAGAACAGACACAGGGCCGAGCCCGCCGGCCAGTAGGCGACGGCGCCGACCGGCACCGCCTCGCTGGCGTCCTCGGCCGGAACGTCGACCGGGACCGAAAAGTAGAGTTCGTCGCCCCAGCGCGTCGCCGTCCCCTCGACGGGGAGGGCGTCGGCCAGCGCCGCCCGCGTCTCCGGGCTCTCGTCGGTCCACGTCGCGGTCAGCGTCCGCCGGTTCACCTCGACTGTGAGGTCCGTCATGTGCGAACCCTCGGACCCGGCGTCCCTCAAACTCCCGGAACGGTGCCGGCCGCGCGCCGAGCGGAACGTGCCCGAGCGTTCTTTGTGACGCGGGTCACACAGACACACCATGGAGTACGCACAGTTCCTCTCGGGCATCGTCCACGAACCGACCCAGCGCGAGGGCGAGGGGTTCGACCTCACCGTCGCCGAGGTGTACGAGGTAACCGACCCGGGGCGCGTCGACTTCGGCGGCGGCGAACTCGAACCCGCGGGCGTCGAACCCCACCCCAGCGAGAAACGCAACGCCGACGACGACTACGAGTGGTGGCACCTCGATGCCGGCGGGTACCTCCTCGAGTACAACGAGTCACTCGAGACCGCGGACCTGCGGTTCACCCTGCAGACGCGCGACGAACTGCTCGCACGCGGGGCCACACACCCGACGCTGCACGTCACCGAACTGCCGAGGGTACCGCTGTCGGTCGGGGGCGCCGGCCTCCGCGTGAAAGAGAACGCGCGCGTCTCGACGCTGGTCGGGGCCGACCCGGCCTGAAGACAGCGACGGGCCCCTACTCGTAGGCGCTGGGGCGGCCGGCCCAGAGGAACAGCGAGAGCACGATGAAGGCAATCCCGACGCCGGCCAGTTCGACGGCGTCCTGCTGGAACCCGTAGCCGATGACCCACACTCCCAGCAACACCATCCCCAGCGTCAGCCACGACTCGAACGACCACTCGGTCGGCGAGACGTTCATGTGGGCCGGTAGGACGCACAGCCAGTTATAGATATGCAGGCACAGACCCGCCGCCGGTCGGGACGGAGCCACCAGTCGACCCAAAAGAGTGGGTTTTTACGCGCCAGCGGACTTCACAGGGACAATGGCAGAATTCACCGTCGCCGTCTCCGACCCGGAGGACGGCACGACCTACCAGGTAGACGTCTCGGACCAGGACGCGAACCGCTTCATCGGCCGCGAGATCGGCGAGGAAGTCGACGGGGGCGCCGTCGGCCTCGACGGCTACACCCTCGAGATCACCGGCGGATCCGACGACGCCGGCCGGCCGATGCGCGAGGATGTCCGCGGCGCGGACCTCCAGAGCGTCCTGCTGGAGGGGGGCACCGGCTTCAATCCCAACCGTGACGGCGAGCGCAAGCGCGTGACCGTCCGCGGGCGCGAGGTCGGCGACGCCACCCGGCAGATCAACGCCGTCGTGACCGAGCGCGGCGACACCCCCGTCGCGGACCTGCTGGAGTGACCGAGCGCGTCCCCGCCGACCACGACGCGGTCACGACCCACCGGACACACGTCGAGCGTGTCGGCCGGACGTCCCGGCCGCGCGTTCCGCTCCCCGAGGGACTGGCCGTCACTGTCGGCGACGTCGTTCGGGTGTCCCTGGGGGGAGAGACCTACCACGCACAGGTCCGGGAATCGCTGGACGGCTCTCGCGACCTGCGGGGTGCGTTCGCGAACGCACGGCTGGCACGGGCCGACGGCGAGGGTGAAGACCACCTCGCCCCGTGGCTCGAATCGGTCGGCGTCGGCGCCGGCGATCCGGTGCTGGTCGACGCCGTGACGCCCGGCTTCATGTACGGGCTGCGCCCGCCCGGCCAGCGGGTGGTCTACGACGCGAGGGATCCGCCGTCGTCGTCGCTGGCCGATATCGCACGCGACATCGACGGGTGAGACGCGGTCGCCGTCCCGATTTTTCGTGTGATGCTAGCGCGAAACCCGCAATGGTCGGCCGCGAGGGCAACCCGGTCGCCGACACCGACGAGGGGAGGTCGCTGACCCACAAGGGCCGGGTGGTCGGGGGCACCCACCTCGAGGAGGTCAGCGCGTAGGTCGGTCGTCGAGGATGGCGACGAATGCCGGGAGTCTCTCGAATCACGAGCCAACGACCGACCCCCGGTGATGGACACGCCCGACATCTCCCACTTGCAAAACCGACCAGGCAGAACCCGGTACAAACCCGATTGCAAGGGACAGAGGGTGAGGTCATCCGTGGTGTTCCTTGCAGATTACCTCCCGTGGCCGGGTGACTCTCCCGGAGAATCGAACTCAATTCGCTCCTGGACTCTCTTCTGAAGGAACGATTGTTGTCACTCTCAACGTGGCCGTGGACTGTTGCGCAGACTCCCACAGTGACCGCTGTAAGCCATTGCTGGATCGACCGCAGGTCGTGACGCGGTCGAAACGGTAATTCGTAACAGCAGTCACTCTCAGTCAGTGCTGACTTCCTCCGTTCCTCAGCCTTCCTCGGATTCACCCCCCACCGTCTGTCGAGGTCTCCGCCTCCTCCTCGTCACTTGGTGTCTCCGTCTCGTTCACGAGGGTCACGTTCGCGGAGTCGGTGACGGGCGTCCCGTTGACTGTGTAGGGACCGTCCGCTTGGCCGTCTGACGTGACGAAATCGTACGTTTCGTTGCCGTTCGTGTCGAGATGGGGCATCGCGATGAGCGTCTGATTCTCGGATACGTCGGTTCCGTTGAACGCCTCGTCGGGTACCAGACCGACAGTGACGTTTTCGCTGGTCCCCGGTTCGAGGTACGCCGAGACGCCGACGACGCTGCCGACGGCGTCCCCCTCGAGCAGGGAGTCGTCGTGGAGGACGACGAACCCGCCGTCAGAGACCGTTACCGATTCGACAGTGACCGACGTTCCGTCGGATTCCTGGTCGGAGAACGCGACCGACGCGGTCGGTTCGTCGGGTTCGGGCGACTCGAGCGTTATGAGGGCACTCTGGCCGAACTGCTCCGAGAAGATCTCGTGGATGTAAGTTCCCGGCCCGAGTCCGGTGGTGTCAACTGTGAAGCTGACATCCGCGGACTCGTTCGCGTCGAGTATCACCTGCTCCGTCGCGAGGACGTCGCCGCTGAACCGGAGCTCGATCTGTTCCTCCATCCTGAAGTCGTTCGGGTTATCGACGGTCGCGGTGATCGTGACGTTTTCGCCAACGGTCGCGTTCGGAGGTGCCGACAGGTTCGTCACTCCGAAGGACTGGATCTCATCTACGACTCGTATCTGTGCCGCCTCCCCGCGGGTCCGCGTGTAGACCCCGTGGAAGTGCTGCCCGGTTTCGACCCCAGACGTGTCGACGGTGAAGGTCACCGTCGCCGACTCGCCCGCCGCGAGCGGGACCCGCTCGCTCTTGAGCACTGCGGAGTCGAACCGGAACTCGACGCGCTGGGAGTCCGTCGCCTCTGTCGGGTTCGTGATCGTTGCCTTGACCTGCACCTCGCTTCCCTGCTCAACCGCCAGCGGCGCCTGCAGGTCGGTCACCTCGAAGGATGATCCCGCCGGTGCGTTTCCGACCGGTGCGTTTCCGATTTGCTGTACCTGTCTGTCCGCCGGTAGTGTAATCGCACCGGCCTGGAAGACGACGGCGCCGGTCATGGCGACTGCCATCGCGAGGGCGACGACTGCTATTGTTGATCGTGTCATACCAATCCGTGTAAACGAAACGATAGATGAGACATAAACCGATATGACCGTTTAGAGGCGAAAAGAGGGGCAAAAACAGAATTTTCTAACGGTGCATAGCTTATTATTTCGTAAGTATAATATATTTTTCAACCCTCCGGAGTAACACGTGGTTTCAGAGTGATACTGTTCGCAAAAAATCAGCTCGGATTCGACCAATAGTGTTACAAGTCAGTTGGACGACCTTACCGAAGCGGTGTAGTCTGTAATAAGAATGTCCTATTCAGTTATCGTGTTCAGTAGGTGGAAATGTGGCAGCCGGTAGTATCTACATAAGCGCGTTGTGGCAACGGGCGAAGGCTTGGAGCCACGAGTTGGCGGTTCCCGGTGGCCGAGGCTGATACAGATTGTTGTCGCTATTTTCCAAGCCGACCGCAAGACATCCTGGGGTCGATCCGACAATGGACGACAGCAATCTGTCCGAAGCAGTTTGAGAGTCCGGTGGCCGTATCACTCAGCACTCCTGCGCAGAGCCGGTGCTACATACGCGCGGTCCATCTCACACGCACCGAACCGGTCTACTCAGAATTTGGTAAAAAACGACTGCAAGAGAGAGTGGCTGTCTCCACCATCTCTCTCGACCGCCGCTACACTAACGCTGGATCGGCAGGGACCTCCGATCGATCACCGGCCACGTCTGGGCAGTATCGTTACGTAAAGAATAGGCCCGATTATTTCTGATTGATACCCGCCCGTTCGCCCGACTCTCTGGCGTCCTTTGAGGGTACGTGTCGAGTCCCAGGACCCGATTCAAGAGGCACTTCTGGACGAGTCCAGTGACGAGTAGTACCGTCCCATTGAGGAACACGATCACCGAGGTGCGTGCTTGGTGTAGCGGGCCGACTGCGAGGGCAAGCTAACCGGCGTAGCCACCGATTCCCGCCATGACCAGGACGGGTCCGATGACGAGACTGGCAATGTGATCTGTGCCACCGACGGTCGTTTTCACAGTATTTTCCTCGTCTAGAACGTGGATTCCCGCGATTGATGAATTATATACCTGTTTCTCGAACTATATGAATGTAGCTCAACTTCGTTCAGTGAGGTCGTATAGAATCAGAGCGCACGCTGGAGATTCGTGGCGACGCGCTCCCGGAGGCGGTCGGCCTCGCCGGCGTCGATGTCGACGGCGACGGCGTCGCCGCCGCCCAGTCCCCCGCCACCCGCGGTGTCGACGGTCACCGAGCCGAGGCGGCGGCGCCGCTGGAAGACGGTCTGGCTGCTGAACACCGTCTGGACGCGGTCGGCGGGGACGATCATGGTCCGGCGCCGCCAGAAGCCGTTGCGCGTGACGACGTAGTCGTCGTCGACGTAGTAGCCCTTGTGGGCCCACGCGAGGTGTGCGGCGACCGGCACCGCGACGAGCCCCGCGAGCGGGAGATACCACGGCACCATCAGATCGACGACCGCCTGGAGCCCACGGAACAGTGCCGCGAGCGCGAGCACCCCGATGGCGTACCTGATCGCGTAGCGCGTCCGGGCGCGTTTCGGCGGGCACTGGAGCGACACCTCGCCGAACGGCTCGACCTCGCGGGCGAGCGCCAGCACGCGGTCGCGCTCGGCGATGGGGACCGCGGATTCGACCGTCTCGCCGTCGCCGCCCGCACGGCCGGCGGTCTGGATGACCAGCGACCCGTATCCGGCCGTCCGCGCGAGGACGTTCTCCCGGAGGGTGACCGCCTGGACCTTCGAGAGCGGGATCGTGCCCGTGTAGCGCTGGAGGAGTCCCCGCGCGTAGCGGAGTTCCTCGCCCTGGCGCCGCAACGTGAACCCGTAGTACCGGAACACCTGCAGGAGGCCGCTGAGCACCCAGAAGCCGACGATGGCAGCCAGAGCGACCGCCGGACCGAACAGCGAGACGAGGTCGTACTGCGGGGCGAGCCCGCGGGCCAGCTGGGGTGCGAACACCGAGAGCCCGACCGTCAGGACGCCCACCAGCCGCAGGTCCGCCGAGACCACGCCCAGCACGAGGTGCTCGCGCTCGGAGAGCGTGAAGAGGTGCTCACCGCCGACCGCGGCGTCGGGGGCGTCGTCCTCGCCCCCGGCAGAGCGCTTGCGCCTGCTGATCTCGTTCTGGAGGCGGTCGGCCTCGGCCCGGTCGACGTACCGGAGGTGGGCCTCGCTGCCGCTCCCGCCGGCGGTTTCGAGGCGGACCGCCGCGATACCGAGCGCGCGCTGGA
>JAHENO010000048.1 GCA_018609945.1 Haloarculaceae archaeon
CATCGGCGTCAACCTCGTCCGGCTCCAGGACATCGCCGGCATGGCCGACTCGGACCAGCTGGTCCACCTCGAACTCGACGAGGAGACGCGCAAGCTCCACATCTCCATCGACGGCCTGGAGTACACGCTCGCGCTCATCGACCCCGACTCCATCCGCGAGGAGCCCGACCTCCCCGACCTGGACCTCCCGGCGACAGTCGTCATCGAGGGGCGGGACATCGACCGCGCCGTGACGGCCGCGGACATGGTCAGCGACCACATCGAACTCGGCGTCGACGAGGGCGAGGGAACCTTCTACGTCAGGGCCGAGGGCGACACGGACGACGTCCACCTCGAACTCGGCACCGAGGACCTGATCGACCTCGTGGCCGGGCCCGCGTCCTCGCTGTTCTCGCTGGATTACCTCAAGGACATGAACAAGGCCATCCCCGCCGACGCGGAGGTGACCATGGAACTGGGCGAGGAGTTCCCCGTCAAACTCCACTTCGACATCGCCGAGGGTCAGGGGCAGGTCACGTTCATGCTCGCGCCGCGCATCCAGAACAACTAGTCTTGCGGGCGTCTGACGTATCGTTTTGTAGGAGGAGTCCGGAGCCTCAGGTATGCCGAGCCTCGACGAGGCATACGACGGGGGCCAGTGGACGGAGCGGGACCCGTGGCAGGTCCGCGGTGGCCTCGCGCTCGGTCTCGTCGGCGCCCTCGCCGTTCTCGGGGCCATCGGGCTGGTCGCCGTCGCCGGTGACGCGACGGCCGCAAAAGGCCAGGCAGGTGTGCTCGCGGGGCTGGGAGTGCCCGCCATGTTGCTGGCAGTCGTGTTCGTCCTGCCCGCGAGCACGCGCGAGCGGCTGGGCGTCGTCTTCGGGTCGGCGGTGACCGTGGTCGGCGTCTGGCTGTTCGTCCACGCCTACCCGGCACGCTGGACCCGGACGGCCGACCCGCTGGCCTTCGAGACGGTCATGGTCTACGGGCTCGGCGGTGCCGTCGCGCTCTGGTACGTCTTCACCGCGCTCGCGACGGTTCGCCTGCGAAACAACCCCCAGGGAACCGTCCAGCTGGAGATCGTGCGCGACGACGGGACACGCACCGTCGAGGTGAGCCGCGACCGCTACAACGAGATGGTCAGCGACGGCGGCGACGCGAGTGCAGTCATCGAGGAACTCGACGGCGAGCAGTGACCGTCGGCTTTTTTGCGAGCCGGCCACCAATCCTCACGCGGTGCAGCCACTCCACGCACGTTACCCGTTCCTGTCGGCGGCCCGCGAGGCCGTCCAGACGGCCGGCGTCGACCTCGCGGCCGTCGTTGCCGACGAGCCGGCGGTCGTCGAGCGTGCCCTGGGCCGCGTCGAGGGCGCCCTCCAGGAGGGGACCGTCGGCGAGCCACACCGCCGGACGCGCGTGGAATTACTTTCGTATCCCGTTGCGCGGGTACTCGTCTCGGTAGTCGACGAGCACGTCCTCGTCCACAAGTACGCCCGCGCCGAAGCCGCGACCGCCCACGAGCGGTTCAGCGAGGAACTCGCTGCCGACACCGACCTCAGGAGTACGCGGGCCGCGACGCTCCGGCTCGCGGATCTGCTCGCGGAGTTCGACCTCGACGGGGCGGTCCGCGAGACGCCCGAGGGCTACCGCGTGGGCGTTGGGGCGTACCTCCAGCACGCCGCCGACCAGTGGGGCGAGGAGTGGCGGCTGGTCAACCGCGAGTTACAGGACGGCGAGGTTCCACTCACCGAAGCGGAGTTGCTGGTGTTGCTCCGGCAGGCCGTCCGCCACCGCGTCGAGGAGGGGCTCCCCCTCGACGTGCCCGACTCCGTCGCCACCCACCTTGAGGGACACACCGACCGCGTCGAGGAACTGCTCGCGGAGCTGGAGCTGACCCGGGACATCGACACCGTGGTCCCGGACCTGTTCCCGCCCTGCATGCAACACCTGCTCGACCGGATCCAGAAGGGCGAACACCTCGAACACCACTCCCGGTTTGCCATCGCCTCGTTCCTGACGAGCATCGGGATGAGCACGGACGACATCGTCGAGATGTTCCAGGTCAATCCGGGCTTCGGCGAGGAGGTGACCCGCTACCAGGTCAACCACATCCGCGGGGCGACGAGCCCGACCGAGTACTCGCCGCCCTCCTGTGCCACAATGCAGTCCTATGGCGACTGCGTGAACATGGACGACCTCTGTGAGGAAATCTCACACCCCATGGGCTACTACGAGGCGAAACTGGACGATACCGAGGAGGAGGAACTGGTCGACTGGCGCGAACGTCAGGAGTCGAAGTCATAAATCTGACTGTCCAAGCGGAGACATCGAGTAGACAATTATAGTCAGTAAACTTATTTGACCACTGGTATAACCAAAAACCATGATTGGTGGCATCGGACCCGATGTCTGGGATCTTGTCCAGCGGTGGACTCCGAGCCAGGTCTATGATCACGAACGGAAGTACCAGTCCGAGCTTCAGGACTACCTGGACCAAGCCTTGAACGAGGATGGTGGCGGTGGGATGGGTCTCGGACTCGGTGGTGGCGGTGGCGGCTACGCCGTCAGTACCGAGCGCGGCACGGCATACGGAGATGTCGTCGTTGATGATACGGTCGGCATCGAACTGAAGCGGAACTTTTCAAACTCGCAGAAACGGAAACTCCGCGGCCAACTGGAGGACTACGCCGACAACTACGATTTTGTCATCGCCTGTACCTGTGGCATTGAGGACCCGGATGGATGGCGGGAGGTCCAACAGAAATTCTCACAACGTCAGCCAGGGCTCATGGATATGACTGAGTTCCGTTTCGAAATTAAACGCCGCGAGAACTTCGGCACCGACGATTCACGGCGTGACAGTGGTGGATTGCTCGGTGGCGGCGGGGGGATATTCTAATGGCGAACGGCGATCTCGGCCCACTGGCGCCTCTGCTCGTCGCGGTACTGGCCGCCATCTTCATTCTGGTTCTACAGCCCGTCGGCGGCGATATCATGTCATTCCCAGGTAACCTCTTTGCCGCGGGGCTTGTGTTGCTCGCAGGTCTTGCGGCCGCAGCGAATGTCTAGTGGTGCATAGACAGAGTATTTGCGGGAGCGTCAGGAGTCGAAGTCCTGACGTTCCAGCCACAGGCCGGCCAGCGCCATCAGAACGATGAACCCGCCGAGGACGGCCACCAGCGCCAGCCCGCCGGTCGGCGAGAGGTCCGTTCCCGTCGCCGTATCCCCGTAGCTGGAGCTGACGACGACCGCAGCGACGATGAAAACCGCCGTCGCCGCCGCCGAGAGGGCGACCTGCCGGACCATCTCCGCGTCGACTTCCATGCCCGCGGATTCCACAGGCACGGGGAAAAGCGCTTCGAAGGGCGCTTTCGGAACCCACAGACGGCCGGCTGACCGACGGCCCTAAGCCCGTCGAGCACCTACGTTTCGACTGGACGCGAACCGAGACACACCAGCGTCCGAGGACCATGACTCCCCACGACCAGCACTCGACACTCGACCGGAAGGCGGGGTCGAGCGGCCGCGTCGCGCTCGCCCCCGACCTGCGCTCGATGCCCGACCGTGCCGCCCGCGCCTGGGCCGAACGCATGGCCGTCAGGCCGCTGGACGGCGGCGCCTACGCCGTCGACAGCGAGAGCGGGGCCACCTACGTGGTCGACGCCCTCGCCGGGACCTGCACCTGTCCGGACGCCACCATCCGCGGCGAGACGTGCAAACACCGCCGCCGCGTCGCCATCGAAATCACGACCCGACGCGTCCCCCCGCCGGGCCACCGTCGGGCGACCTGCGCCGCCTGTGGCGGCGAGGCGATCGTCCCCGAAGACAGTGACCCGCCGGCACTCTGTGAGTCCTGTCACGTCGAGGCTGGCGACGTGGTCCTCGACCGGGAGACCGGCGACCGCCTCGTCGTCCTCGCCGTCACGGACAGTCGCGCCGACGAGGTCACGATCCCCGAGACCGGTGACACGGTCGCCGACTACCCCACGAACGACGGCTATCCCGACGACGATCTCGTCGTCGAGGCGGGCTATCTGACCGAAGCGGTGGCTACCGGGAGCCCGCGGCGGTACTCGTTCCCTCACTCGCGGCTCCGGCGGGTCGACGACGCCGCCCTCGTCGACTGACCGCCGTCTCCAGGGCAGTTCACGGAGCGGGCCGCGCCACTCGGAAAGCGTTACGTCGCCGTCCGGTGTAGGAGCGGCTATGAACTTGGAGTGTCTCGGCGTCGACGAGTCCGTCTCGACGGTGTTCCCGCCGGAGGTCCTCGTCGAGGAGCTGACGGAGACCGACCTCCCGATCGAGGTGCGCGTCGTCGACGGGTCGGCGGCGTCGCTGTCGGACTGCCAGGCCGTGGTCACGTTCGCACACCACGAGTCGTACCTGTCCCTGTCGTGGGTCCACTCCATCCAGGCCGGCGTCGACCGCTTCCCCGCCGATCGGTTCCGCGAACACGACGTCGTGCTCACGAACTCGACGGGCGTCCACGGCGACGCAGTCGGGGAATCGGTCGCGGGGTACGTGCTGGCGCTGGCCCGTCGCATTCACACCCACGTCGCCGACCAGCAGCGCCGGGGGTGGTCCCGGCCCGACTGGGACGAGGCCTGGACGGTCGCGGGCGAGCAGGCCTGCGTCGTCGGCCTCGGCGGGCTTGGTCGCGGAATCGTCGACCGCCTGACCGGCCTCGGTCTAGACGTGGTCGGGGTGCGCCGGACGCCCACGCCCGAACCCGGCGTCAAGCGCGTGTATCCGCCCGCGGACCTCCAGGCGGCGGTCGCCGACGCGCGTTTCGTCGTGCTGGCGGTACCCCTGACCGACGAGACACGGGGGATGGTCGACGCCGACGTGCTGGACGCGA
>JAHENO010000049.1 GCA_018609945.1 Haloarculaceae archaeon
ACGAGTCGATTCCCTACACCCTGAAAGCCTTCGAGAAGCGGAACGTGTTCGACGACGTGGTGGAGGGTGACGACTTCATCGACGAGACACCGCCGAGCAGGCGGGATGTCGATAGCTTCCTGTCACAGACGCGTCTGCCGTTCAACGACTTCGGGCCCCTGTACATCGAGAAGAAGGTGATCGAGGCGACGGAACACGGCCAGAAGGCGGCCTGGCACAAGAAGTGGAACGTCCACCGGCGGCTCCGGCCCGAAGAGTACGGCGGGCGCGTCCAGGCAATCAAACCGGGGGGTGATTCGGCCGGCAGAGACCTCGACGCCCCCGAGGAGTACCCCGTCCCGGAGAACCTCCTCGATTCGGAAGCGCTCGAAGACTCGCGCGAAAAGTTCGGTTCGTATCTCCTGCCACAGGCGTACGCGGAAGGATCACCGACCCATCCGTCGTATCCGGCGGGACACTCCGTGGTTGCCGGTGCCGGCGTGACGGTGCTGAAGGCGTTCTTCGATGGCGACTACGTGTTCCCCGCCGACGAGAAGGTTGTGCCGACACGGGACGGCAGCGAACTCGTGACCGCTGCTGATCTCTCGGATCGCACCCTGGGGACCGCACACGACATCTACGACGAACTGACGGTGCGAGGGGAACTCAACAAACTCGCCTCGAACATGGCACTCGGACGCAACCGTGCCGGCATCCACTACCGGAGCGACGGCATCGAGGGACTCCGTCTCGGGGAAGCGGCCGCGATCCACTTCCTGGAAGATCAACTGGCGCTACTGGAGGAGACCGCCGGCGAGATCAGCCTCCCGCTCGAAACCTTCGATGGCGAGCAAATCACCGTTGCACCGCATCGAAATAGCTGACACTACTCGGCGGTGCACGTCGGCCTCGGATAGTCCTTGGCGAAAGTACGTCTGCTCCTCCCCAGCATCAACCCTCGAGATCGAAAGCCGTGACTGGACACCTCCGCGGCAACCTCGTATCCAGACACCGCCAGGGACGGATTCGCAGGCTTGAAACCGCGGCCACGTCCTACTCCCGACAATGACCCTGCGCGTGACGAACACGCTGACGGGCGAGCGCGAGGACTTCGAGCCACAGGACCCCGACTCCGTACTTCTGTACTACTGTGGGCTGACGACCTCCGACCCAGCACACCTGGGGCACGCCCGCGGGTGGGTCCACGTCGACGTGATGCACCGCTGGCTGGAGGAGCTGGGATACGACGTCCGCCACGTGGAGAACTTCACGGACGTCAACGAGAAGATCGTCGCCCGCGTCGGCGAGGACGGCGACAGCGAGGCCGACGTCGCCCGCTCGTACATCCGCGACATCCTCCGGGATATGCGCTCGCTGAACCTCCTGCGCGCGGAGGTGTACCCGCGGGTCTCCGAACACGTCCCCGAGATCGTCGACCTCGTGGAGACCCTGATCGAGCGCGGGTACGCCTACGAGTCGAACGGCTCGGTCTACTTCGACGTGACCGCCTTCGACGAGTACGGCAAACTCTCGAACCAGGACGTAGAGACCCTGGACGCACAGGGCGACCCCGACGAGCGCGCGGAGAAGCGCAACCCCGCGGACTTCGCGCTCTGGAAGGCCGGCAGCGTGGCCCCCGACGACATCGCCGAGCACCGCCACGAAGAGGCTGCGCCGCCCGAAGAGGCCTGCGCTACGGCCGAAACGTACGAGTCGCCGTGGAGCGAGGGACGGCCGGGCTGGCACATCGAGTGCTCGGCGATGAGCATGACCCACCTCGACGAGACCATCGACATCCACGTCGGCGGGCAGGACCTCGTCTTCCCGCACCACGAAAACGAGATCGCACAGAGCGAGGCCGCCACCGGCCAGCCGTTCGCCCGCTACTGGCTGCACGTCCGCCTGCTGGACGCCGCCGACGAGGAGAAGATGTCCTCCTCGCTCGGCAACTTCGAGACCGTCGCCGAGGCAGTCGACCGGTACGGCGCCAACGCCGTCCGGACGTTCCTGCTGTCGACGGCCTACCACAACGAGGCCGTCTACAGCGCGGAGACGATGGGCGAGGCCAGCGAGCGGTGGGAGCGACTCCGGCGGGGCCGCGAGCGCGCCCGGCAGGCACGCGACAGCGTCGACGCCCGCACCAAGGTGACCGACGAGAACCTCCGCGAGACCGTCGCGGACGCCCGCGAGGACTTCGCCGCGGCGATGAACGACGACTTCAACACCCGCCGGGCGCTGGCCGCACTCGAGGAGATCGTCGGCGCCGTCAACACGCACCTCGACGGCCACGACGAGTACGACTACCGCGCGCTACGGGACGCCGTCGACGCCCTCGACGAGTTGGCCGGCGGCGTCTTCGGGCTGGACTTCTCGACGGCCGAGCCGACGGGCGAGGCGTCAGTGGCCGAACAGTTGGTGGAACTGCTCCTCTCGGTCCGCGAGGAGGAACGGGCGGCCGGCAACTACGACCGCGCGGACGCCCTCCGGGACGAACTCGAAGCACTCGGCGTCGAGGTCCAGGACACCGACGAGGGCCCGGAGTACCGGTTCGAGTGAGCGCCCCGCGAAGCGACCGCGTTCTCGCGCCGAATCCGTCGGCCGGGATACTCTCGAAGCGGTTTTGACACCCGCCGGCGAAGCACTGCCCATGCGACTGTTCGTGAGCGTTGACCTCGACGGACTGGCCGCGGACCTCGCGGCCGTCCAGGACCTCCTCGCGGACGCGAGCGGGCTCAACTTCACCGACCCCGAACAGGCCCACGTCACCCTCAAGTTCCTCGGCGACACCGACGAGAGCCGCCTTCCGGCACTGATCGACGAACTCGCCGCCGCGGTCGAGGACAGCGGCGTCGTTCCCTTTACCGCCGACGTCGGAGGGCTCGGCGTGTTCCCGCACCTGGGGTACATCAGCGTCGTCTGGGTGGGCGTCCGGGAGGGCGGCGAGCAGTTGACCCGCCTGCACGAGGCCGTCGAGGACCGGACGGTTGCGATGGGGTTCGAGCCCGAGGACCACGACTTCACGCCACACGCGACCCTGGCGCGGATGGAACACGCCGGGGGCAAGGATCTCGTCCAGGAGGTCGTCGAGACCCGCGATCCGGACGTCGGTCAGGTGCGTGTCGAGGAAGTCCGCCTCACCGAGAGCACCCTCACCCCCGACGGCCCGGAGTACACGACCGTCGAACGGTTCCCGCTCGACGGGTCCTGAGAAGCGACGGAGCCCGGGGTCGCGAACGGTTCAAGTGTGTCGAGCGATAACGTTTGACATGGGCGGTGATCGAGCATGGCCACCGTGTCCGAGCCCGACATCGAACCACCCGAGTGTTCGATCTGCGACCAGAAAATGGAGTTCGTGAGTGGCGGCACGCAGCGGAGCGTCCCACTGTTCGGGAGCGAGATCGAGTACCGGCGCTTTGCCTGCCGCGGCTGCGGGCAGGGCGCACGGTTCGAGCGGTCCGATCCGGACGAAGAGTGGCAACGAGCCGGTGTCTGATGTCGAAGCGGGCCACGTGGTCGGTCTAGGCCCGCCAAAAACATCAAAATCATGATACTTAAATGAACCGCACCGCGTAGGGTGGTGTATGGTAGCCCTCGAGAACGTCGCTCTCGTATTTATCGCTGGTTTGATAACTGCGCTGGCGACGGGGCTGGGTGCCATTCCGTTCTTCCTGTTCGACGATATCAGCACCCGCTGGAACGTCGCGCTGTGGGGGCTGGCCTCGGGGATCATGGTCTCGGCGTCGCTGTTCGGGCTGGTGATGGAGGGGCTGGCGGTCGTCGACGGGGACCTCCGCGACGCCGCCCTGGCGGTGGGTCCCGGCGTCCTCGCGGGTGTGATGCTGGTGGTCGTCGCGCACGAACTCCTCGAGGACTCGGACATCGACCCCCGGGAGTACGAGGAGGCGGATTTCAAGAAACTGGTGCTCGTGCTGGGCATCCTGACCGTCCACAGTTTCCCGGAGGGGGTCGCCGTGGGGGTCTCCTTCGCGGAACTGGGCCTGGCCGCGGTCAGCACGGGCGAGGCTGTCGCCGTGGGTGGCCTGACCCTGCCGGTGCTCGCCGTCTTCATGACCGTCGCCATCTCCATCCACAACATTCCGGAGGGCGTTGCCATCTCTATCCCCCTGCGTGCGATGGAGGTCAGCGAGTGGCGGATGGCCTGGTGGGCGGTGTTCTCGAGTCTGCCCCAGCCCATCGGCGCGGCCATCGCGTACTACTTCGTGACCCTGGCCCGGCAGTTCCTCCCCTTCGGGTTCGGCTTCGCCGCGGGCGCGATGGTATACCTCGTCCTCACGGAGTTCATCCCCGAGGCGCTCGACATCGGTAGCCCGCTCCCCCGCGGTGGCCGGCCGGAACTTCTCGCCGGCCTCGCCGTCGGGATACTCGTGATGGTACCCCTCGCGTTCGTCTGACAGTGAGGCGACCGGGACATGCAGGGACCCACTGGCAGCGACCGCGACACCGGGGGAGTCCGACTGGAAAAGGAACACACATATAAGCGGCCCCAGGTTACATCCGGTACCATGAGCAAGAAGACGAAAGCCAAGAAAAAGCGGCTGGGGAAACTGGATCGGCAGAACTCGCGCATCCCGGCGTGGGTGATGCTCAAGACCGACCTCGACGTGCAGCGCAACCCCAAGCGGCGCCACTGGCGGCGGAGTGACACCGACGAATGAGCACCAGCGACTTCGAGGAGCGGGTCCTGACGGTGCCGCTCCGCGACGCACGGAAGGCCACGGGGCCGGGCCGGGCCGGCCTCGCGATGCGGCTCGTCCGGGAACACCTCGCACAGCACTTCTCCGTCGAGGAGGACGCGGTCCGGCTCGACCCCTCGATCAACGAGGCGGTCTGGTCGGAGGGGCGGTCGAAACCCCCGACGAAACTCCGCGTGCGCGCGGCACGCTTCGTCGAAGAGGGCGAGAGCGTCGTCGAGGCCGAACCCGCAGAATAGATTTGCTTCGCGCGGCCTTCTCCGGATCGTCCTACGTCGGCGTCTTCGCGCGGGCGACCGACGCGTGTCTCCTGGTCCGCCCCGACATCGACACGACCCTCCAGGAGGACTGCAGCGACGAACTCGACGTGCCGGCCGTCGCCACCACTGTCGGCGGGTCCGGCACTGTCGGTGCACTCGCGGCCGGCAACAGCCACGGCCTGCTGGTGAGCAGTCGCGTCCGCGAGCGCGAACGCGAGCGCATTACCGACGCGGTCGGCCTGCCCGTCACCGAACTCCCCGGCCGGATCAACGCCGCCGGCAACGTCGTCCTCGCGAACGACCACGGGGCCTACGTCCATCCCGACCTCCCGCGGGACGCCGTCAAAGCCGTCGGGGAGGGACTCGACGTGCCCGTCGAGCGGGGGGACCTCGCCGGCGTCCGGACGGTCGGGACCGCCGCGGTCGCCACGAACCAGGGCGTCCTGTGTCACCCGAAATCGACCGACGAGGAACTCGACGCCCTCGAAGCCCTGCTCGACGTGCCGGCCGACATCGGCACCATCAACTACGGCGGCCCGCTCGTCGGGTCGGGGCTGATCGCCAACTCCAATGGCTACATCGTCGGCGAGGAGACGTCGGGGCCCGAACTCGGCCGGATCGACCTCGCACTCGGGTACGCATGAGGGGTAGAACGCGGCGAAACAGCGGTAGCTGTCTGTGTGGGTAGGTCGGTACGGAACGGGCACGCCGTCGGAGTCGAAGACGGACGTCCTATCTTTCGTGTAGGTGTGCCTGTTCGTCGCAGACGAGATCGAGGAGTTTCCGTTCGGCGGCCCGGAGGTGCTGGTGGAGCGTCGCCGGGCTGATCCCCAGGGAGTCGGCGATCTCCTCGGCCGTGTTCGCCCGCGGCCAGTCGAAATAGCCGGCGTAGTAGGCAGCGGTCAACACGGAGTGCTGTCTGTCCGTGAGCACGTCCTCGAGACTCCCGGTGAGTGATTCTGTCGTCGGGACCGGCCGGTCGATCTCGCGCTTGGCGACCAGGCGCGACTCGGGGTTCATGGCGGTGTAGGCGTCGACCACCTCGCGGACGTCGGCCGAGAGGGGCGTCTCGACGATCAGCGTCCCCACTCCCTCCTCGGCCGTCGCGCGGCGGACGGTCGCACCGACGTCCATCATCGCCTCCGCACCGGACCGCGTCTTGAGGACTTCGAGAAGACACCCGTCGTCACCCACCTCGACGATCCGGCAGTCGGTCACCGTCTCGACCGCGGCGGTCGCCTCGCGGGCGCTCTCGGGGGACGCGCCCTCCACCTGCACGTAACAGAGGTGGTCGCCGTCGTTGGTGAGTGTCTGGTGTTCGATCTCGCAGACGGCGCCGGTTGCCTCGGAGACGACGACGGCCAGACAGTCGGGGTCGGTCACCTCGAACTCGAGTTGCTGGACCTTCTCCGAGAGCAGGAGCTTCTTGCTCTCGGCGGCGTACGTTGCGAGCCCGACGACGTCCCCGAGCACGTCCAGTTCCGACCGCGCGCGCGGGTCCACGCTGCCGGGGTCGGCCCGCAACACGAAGACGCCGTAGGTCCGGTCGACGTGCGAGACCGGGACGACGACCACGGTCTCGACCCGGCGGTCGGGCTGACTGTCGCCGTTCGTCCCCGGCCCCCCGTTTTCCACCGTCTGCTGGTTGCGTACCACGCAGACGTCGCCGGTCTCGATGGCACGACACGTCGGGTCGTCGCTCCCGCTATCGACATCCGTCCGGGTTCGCCTGACCGCCTCCGGCGGAGCCTCCGTCTCGCCGGCACTCGCCTCGAGTGCGCGCCACTCCCCGTCGATGTCGGTCGTGACGAACCACGCCCCGCTGTAGACGTCGGTCGCGACCAGCCGGTCACAGATTCGCCGTCCGATCCCCTCGGGGGTCTCGGCCTCCGTGGCGTCACTGACGATATCGCCCATCGGCAGTTCGTACGCTGCCCCGACCCCGCCCGGCGGCTGGGCCCCGTTCGAGTCGGCTCGCGTCCGGGCGAGGGTCGCACCGAGGAGGGTCGCGAGCTGCTCCGCGAGCTCGACCGCCCGCGTCCCCAACCCCCCTCCGGTCCCGAAGACTGTCAGCGTCCCTTCCCCGTCGAGCGGGACGTGCAGGTTCGCGCGGTCGACAGCGTCGCCGGGCCCGTCGGGTCGGTCCAGAACCGGTTCGCCCCGGCGGAACGCGCGGCCCGCGAGACTCCGGTTCAGGTCGAACGTCGGCCGGGACGCGAGCAACTCGGCCCCCCGCTCGGTCGTCGCGACCCGGTCGAAGTCGTTCGTTCCCTCGTCGAACAGCCGGATACACGCCACGTCGGTACCCAGAATCCGCTCGACTGCGGCCAGTCCCGTCTCGGCCACCCCTGCCGGGTCCTCGGTCCGGAGCAGATCGCGTCCGAGTTCGGTCAGGTCCTCGACCGGGACGGGGGTGAGGGTATCCCTCTCCGATGATGGCCCACCTGTCGGCCCGCTTTCGCCGAGTATCTGCTCCTGGAACCACACCGTGAAGTACCGGGAACCGTCGAACTCTGTCGTCTCGCAGGTGGCCGCGAGCCGAACCTGCTCGCCACCGCGATCCTCGAGTGTGAACGCCACTCCTGTGCCGGGCGAGTCCGTCGCAGCGTCGCGGACACGGTCGAGCAACTGTCCGTCCCCGAGGTCGTCTATCCGCTCGCCGTGTATCTCCTCGGAGTCGAATCCGAGAGTGCTCTCCAGCACGCCGTTACTGAAGACGATCGCCCCGGACACGTCGACCGCGAATACCCCGTGGGACGAACCGACGACGACCTCCCGGAGAAACTGGTCGCCCATCGTGCGGCCAGTTGACATACTCCACGGTTTGCGTCTGAGTGTCTAAAAAACCCACCCAAAGTACGTTGGTATCTCTGTTCGTGCTGGCGTTCTCGGAGTGCGTGCGCGGGGCGCTCGCCCGCCGTTTCGGCGGCGTCGTTGCCTGCCGGGGGACTCACCACCAACGTGGTTTGGCTCCGATCGACAACAGGGTTAGGGACACGTTTCATTCGACTGTACAGTAAAGGCAGGAACGCATGAGTTCGAGCACAGAGCTCCACAGACAGACCGCACAGACGGGCTATCCGCGTGTGGGCCAACGCGACGTGTTGCTGGCCGTCTCGGACCTGTTCGGCCGGAAGTGGCACGGACTCGTCCTCTACCAGTTGCACAGCGGCAGTATGGGGTTCACCGACCTCAAACGCGAGATCGACGGGATCTCGGGGAAGATGCTCGCGGAGAGCCTCGACGCCCTCACCGAGGAGTACGGCGTCATCGAACGACACGAGGCGAGCGACAGCCCGAACCGCGTCGAGTACGCCCTCTCGCCCGCGGGCGAGGAGCTGACGCCGCTACTGCTGGCCCTGCACGACTGGGGCAGCGAACACCTCGAGACCCATGAGTAACAGTTCCGAGTACGTCCTCGCGGACGACGTTCCGGGCGCCGCCTGGACCGAGGACCGGGCTGGATCGGCTGACGACGGGATCGACGACTGGGACGTCCCGGACGGTGCCGGGACCCGCACGCGGACAGCGCCGGGAGAGAACGACGGACCGCGCGGCGCGCCCGTCGGCGACCCGACCCTGACGGAGGTGTTGCGAGTCGTCTTCGACGTCGGCGTCGGCGAGCGCGAGACCTACGTCGCGCTGGCCGATGGGGAGGCCACGAGCGCCGGCGACCTCGCCGAGGAACTCGACCGGGACCGCAGCAACGTCAACCGGTATCTCAACAACCTCTATCAGAAGAACCTCGTGACCCGGCGGCGGCGAATACTCCAGTCGGGGGGACACGTCTACGAATACTCGGCGCGCTCGCCCGACAGCGTCAGAAAGTTGTTGCTCGCCGGCCTCAGCGAGTGGACCGCGGCGGCCTCGGACCGTATCGACCAGCTCGTCGCCGAGACGACGGAGACGACAGAGCGGGTAACTACATGATGGGGGAGGGTCTACTGCAGTAACATGAGCGAGACGGCAGACGCAAACGAGTACGAAGTGGTCGTCGTCGGCGGCGGGCCGGCGGGCAAGACGGCTGCGCTGTACACCACACGGCTCGGTCACAGGACGGCACTCGTCAACCGCGGCGGCGGGCGCGCGGCGATGATGCAGGAGGTCCACAATCTGATCGGCGTGCGCGAGGAGACGAGCGGCGTCGAGTTCCTGCAGGTCGGCGACGAGCAACTCGACGGGTACGGCTGTGACCTGCACAGAGACATGGTCACCTCGTGTTCCCGGGAGGATGGGGCGTTCCACCTCGCCGGCAACAGCGCCGAGTACACCGCGGAGGTCGTCGTCCTCGCGACGGGGTTCAACGACATCCGTCCGGATCCGCCGCTCCCGCGGACGGGCCGTGGCCTCCACTACTGTCTGCACTGTGACGCCCACATGTTCGTCGACGAACCCGTCTACGTGATGGGCTACGGCGAGAGTGCCGCCCACGTCGCCGGGATCATGCTCAACTTCACCGACGAGGTGGACCTGCTCACGCGGGGGGACAGGCCGGAGTGGAGCGACCAGACGGCCGCCTCACTCGAGGCACACCCCATCGACATCGTCCACGAGGAGGTCACCGGCGTCCAGAACGGCGAGGACGGCTGGCTGAAAGCACTCGAGTTCGAAGACGGCACGGTCAGAGAGTACAGGGGTGGGTTCGCGATGTACGGCGCCGAGTACAACAACGGGCTGGCCCGCGAACTGGGCTGTGAGATCAACGACGACGGAACGATCGAGGTCGGGGACCACGGCGGGACGTCCGTCGACGGCGTCTACGCGGTGGGGGACTGTACCCCGGGCCACAACCAGATTCCGGTCGCGCTCGGCCAGGGCGCCAAGGCCGGCATCGACGTTCACTTCCAGTTGCGTGACTTCCCGCGCGATCCGGACGTGCTCGAAGAACACGGCCCGGTCAGGTCCGAGGAAGTTCCGGGGATTCCGGACGAACTCCTCGAACAGGCCGTGGACTTCCACACCTACGGTTGAGCGCGTTCGTCGTCGTCGGCGGTGACGCTGCAGGCATGTCGGCCGCGAGCAAAGCCAAACGGGACGATCCGGCCCTGGACGTCGTGGTCTTCGAGAAGGGGGAGTGGGTGTCCTACGGCGCCTGTGGCCTCCCCTACTACATCAAGGGGGAGATCCAGTCGTTGCAGGACCTGGTGTCGGTGACGCCCGAACAGTTCCGCGAGGAGCGGGACATCGACCTGCGGACCGGCCACGAGGTGGTCGACATCGACCCCGACGACCGGACCGTCACCGCCGAAAGCGCGGGCGAGGCTGTCGTCCAGTCCTACGACCACCTGCTGATCGCGACGGGGGCGCGGGCGGTCACACCGCCCATCGACGGCATCGAGCGGGAGGGCGTCTACACGCTGGGTTCGATGTCCGACGGCAAGGAACTCCGGGAGTACGTGGCCCGCGCTCGCGCCGACGGTGACCTCCAGCAACCGGACCGCGGCCCGGCCTGCCAGTTCCTCGAAACCTGTTCGGGGCCGGTCGGCGTCGTCGGCGGCGGGTACATCGGCGTCGAGATGGCCGAGGCGCTGGCGGCGAACGACT
>JAHENO010000050.1 GCA_018609945.1 Haloarculaceae archaeon
ACCAGCGATATCTTCCGGGCGGTCACTCATTGCGTAGTGCAGGGGCTCGACGGACAAAACGTCACCACTTCAGACTGCCGGGAGGAGCAGCCCGGTTCACCGCGTGTCGAGAGCCCTGTCACGTCACGCCATCCAGCGGCGCCCACACGACCACGTGGTTTGATGCGCCAGCAATCCTAACGGCTGCTGTGTCCGATGAACCGCGGGTGGGTCGGCGACAGTGGCTCCGGTCGCTCGGTGTCGGAATAGCGGGCGGGACTGCAGGGTGTGCTGGCCGGGGTGGCGCGAACGACCGAACGGCCGGAACGACTGACGACGCGCCGTGTGCCGACAGTTTCCGGGTGACGGAAGAGACGACACAGATCGGTCCGGGTACTGTTCCGCGCGTCGACGTCCGACTGGAGAACACGGGCGAAAAGCCCATCGACTACGAACTGACCGTCATCTTCCAGCAGGGGACGTCACTGGGAATCGACGCCCGCACCGGTCGAAGCACGCTTTCGGGAACGCTCGGGCCGGGCGAGACCGTCCGCAGGACCGCGACCGACGACGCCAGAGACATCCGGAACACCGACAGTTACGTCCTGAGCGTGTCGCTGTCGTGCGGGCCCGGCTAGCCGGTGCCACCGGGACCAGTTTCGGGGTCCCGTCGCCTCGACAGTCCAGCCACCAGCGGTGCGGCGCCGTGGCTGTATTCGAGACTACCCAGGAAAGCGACTCCCGTCAGTCGCGACAGCCACCGCAAGCATTTATTTGCTCACGCCGTACGCGTCCGACGACTATGGACGGCGAGTGTCTCGGCTGTGGAACGGAGTTCGACTACAGCGACGGCGCGTGTCCGTCGTGTGGCTGGGATCCCGAGGAGTTCCGCGCGCGCGGTCGGCACGGACTGGCCAAACCCGGACACGGCGAACCCGAAGACGGAGGCGGGAGCGGCCCGCCACCGGGGCCGGACAGCGTCGTCGGGTTCTGACCGGGCGCTACGGGATGTGTTCGTCCGGGCTCAGCGGGGGGCGGTCTTCGTCCCGGCGGGCCTCGTTGAGCGCTTCGCAGACCGATCCCTGTCCGCCCATGTTGACCGTCGCGAGCCGGCACCGCTTCTGGACCAACTCGAACCGGTCGGGCGGAATGGGATCACACTCGGGCGTCCGGAACAGTTCCGGGTGGTCGTCGCCGGCCAGTCCCGTCTCGCGGGCTTTCTCCAAGTACGAGTCGATGGGCTCGGCCGGCACGGACACTCCCACCGACCGCCCGCGGACGAACGCGACCGCGGGGTCCTCAAGCCACAGGTCCGCGAACTCGAGGCTCGCGACCTGTTCGGGTTCGAGGCCCGCCTCGAGGAGCGCATCGACGGCCTCGTACTGGCGGGCGAGCCGGGCCTTGGCGTCCAGCGTCGCGCGCACCTCGGCGACGCCCCCGTCGGCGTCGGGAAAGACCTCCGCGAAGGCAAGCCCGTCGTTGATCCCCCGCGTGATTTCCGCCTCGTGCATGTGTTCGCGCAGTCGAATTCGTGTACGGGAGACCCCGGGCAGGGCCTCGACTTCCTCGCGGGCGTCGGTCGCCATCATCCAGGCGAAGGCCGGCGAACACCACGCCGTCGGGAGCGTGAAGGTGACACGGACCTGGCGTCCCTCGATGGCGATGTCGTCGATGTAGTCGAGTGCGACGATGGACTCGTCGAGTTCGGGATCGGTGACCCGGTCCAGACGCTCCCGGACCGCAGCTATCGACGGCGACCCCACGTCGGGTTCGGTCGACATCAGTCGGCCGCCGCGTCCCCGGCGCCGTAGTGGCCCGCCAGCCCGAACTCCTCGGTGACGCCGTCGGACTGGAACGCCTGCTTTTTCGCCTCGATGTCGATGTCGTACAGTTCCGCGGCGTTTTCACCCATGATCTTTTTCATCACGTCCGTCGAGAGTTCGACGCCGTACTCGTCTCGCTGCTCGTCGGTCAGTTCGGCGTTCATCACCGTCTCGACGAGCCAGTCGGGGTTCCACAGGGCGTAGTCGGAGCCGAAGAGCAGGCGGTCCTCGCCGAGCCAGAAGAGGAGTTCGCCCATCACCTCGCCGAACTTCCGGGGCCGATGGACCGCCAGCGGCGCCGCAACCGCGAGCCCGCCGTAGACGTTCGGTTCCTGGGCGGCGATCCAGCAGAAGTCGTCGAGTCGCGGGAGGCCGACGTGTTCGACGACGAAATTCAGTTCCGGGAACGAACTCGCGGCGTCGTCGACGTCGGCCACGTCGAAGGCGTCGCGGTTCAGCGGCCGGATCGTCGGACCCTTGTGCGGGTGGATGTTCTCGATGCCCAGTTCGGCACACTTCTCTAAGAACTCGAAGGCCGCCTCGGAGTCGAGCCGCCACCCCTTCGAGTCGTCCAGCCACTCGGCCGTGTACAGTTTGACACCCTGGATGTCGTACTCCTCCTTTTGTCGTTCGAGTTCGCGCTTCCCGGCCTCGCCCTCGCGGGGGTCGAACCGCCCGTTGAGGACGAACCGCTCGGGATACTGTTCGGCCAGTTCGGCGTTGTCGTCGATGGTGTTGAACCCGTCGTGGTAGAACTCGTGGAGGTAGGTGGGCTGGAAGATGCCCATGTCCACGGCCGCGTTCGAGAAGAGGTCCTCGGCCATCCGGTCGGAGCCGTACTGCCTGTACTCCTCCATCGACCACTGCTTGTCCTCCGGCGTGAATCCGGTGTGGTAGTCGTAGAAACACTGGATGAACTGCTCGCCTCCCTCGTGTTTCACGTTCTCCTTGCTGGCGTCCCACAGGTGGACGTGCGAGTCGATGACGAAGATTTCCTCGCCGTTCTGTTCGTACATTGCGGTATGTTAGTAGGGAACATCGTTAATCATAGTTTCGCCCATTAGTATAGGTCGGCCACTGCCGTTCAGTCCTGCCCATAGATGGCTCTGGTCGGGATAGATCACAGAGAGTCGGGCCGCGGGAAGGCTAGAGCAGGAACTCGGCGAGGTGCTCCCGGTAGGCGTCGGGGCGATCCTCGGGGACCCAGTGGTTGGCCTCGTCGAGCGCGACGAGTTCGGCGTCGGGGATGTCCTCGGCCAGCCGCTGGGCCCACTGGACGGGCTGGAACTCGTCTTCGGCACCCCACAGCAGGAGCGTCTCCGCAGTGACGTCCGCGGGGTCTATCTCGGTCGTGTGGCTCGTGTTCGTCGCCGAGGCGTTCCGGACCAGGGAGGTGACGGCGTCCGCGGACGCCCAGGGGGCTTTCATCCCGTCGAGGAACTCCTCGCTTGCGCCCTCGCCGTAGAGGGTGTCGCGCATCAGACCGTCGAGCATCCCCTGGAGTTCCTCGACGCTCGTCTCCCTGGCCGTCTCGGGGAGGCCGAGGTCGGTGATCGTCTTGATTGGCCACGAGTCGTAGGCGACCGAGTTCGACAGCACCAGCTGATCGACCGCGTCCGGGTTGTGGGCGGCATACCGGAGGAAGACGCCGCCACCGAGGTCGTGGCCCACGAGGCTCACCTCGTCGATGCCGAGCGCGTCGAGCAGTCCCTCTATCGCGACTTCCTGGGCGCGGAGCGACCGGTCGAACCCGTCGTACATCGAGGAGTTGCCGTAGCCGACCATGTCGGGCGCGACGACGCGACGCTCCCCTTCGATGGGGCCGATGACGTCCCGCCACAGGAACGAGTTCGTCGGAATCCCGTGGAGAAAGACGACCGGGTCGCCCGCACCGGCGTCGTAGTAGGCCACATCGAGGCTGTGTCCGTCGACCGTGACTGTCTCGCTGTCCTGTGTGTCGGTCCACTCGCCGTAGGTTGGCACGTGTGTCACCACCCTATCCCTGTCGGCCCACCCGGTAACGGCTGGTGCCTATCAGTATTGGACGCGGTAGAGTATTGGACGTGGTAAAGTATTGGACGCGGTGGTGACGGTCTGCCGGAGCCGGCTCCGGCGGTGGCCGGTCGGTGTCGCTATCGTCGTGTGTCTTCGAAGAGACACTCGACCATCGTGCTCTGAATCGCACGCATGTGCTGGCTGAACGTCGGCTGGGAGATACCGAGCGACTGGGCACACTCCTCGGCGGAACTCTCACGTGGCCACTCGAAGTACCCCCGGAGATACGCCGTCCGGAGCACCTCGATTTGCTTGTCCGTGAGTCGGTCGGTCAGCGTTCCCTTCACACCCCGTTCGCTCCGGACCGGGATCGACTCCGGCGCCTGACGCTGTGCGACCAGATCCGACCCGCCGTGACGGGTCCGGAACGTCTCGACGACCGTCCGGACGTCGGCGTGTGCGGGGACGATCGCGACGACCCGCCCATCGCCCTCCGAGGCGGTCACCGTCCGCGTCACCGCCCCCGCGTCAGCCAGCGTCGTCGTCACGCACGACCCGGTGACGAGCAACTCCACCAGTCCACCGTCGGCCGTCTGCCTGACGACCCGCGCCTCGGCAATCGCTGGCGTCTCCTCGGCCATCTCGACGACGCGGCCGGGCCGGGTCCCGTCGACGGCGAAGAACTCCAGTAACTCACTGCCCGAGCGGTGGACCAGGTGCTCCAGATGCAGACGACACGCGGCCCGCTCGGAGGCCCACACGAAGAAACACTCCTCGTCGTCGATCCTGAGTACGATCTCGGTCGCGGACGAACTCCCTGCGCGTTCCTGGATTGCCATGTCACACCATAACACCCCAGGACTCATAATTGTGCTCTAACACCGACGTAACCCGGTGGAGTCGAGCCAATGAGTATTGGCCGAATCTTCATCATCGGGGCGCGTGAGAGACGAACGCAGAGGGGTGGCGAGCGCTCACCGAAGCGGTCTCCCACACCGGGAAACGCTTTAATCACACCAGCATAAGGTATCACATACCATGCGCGCAGCACGACTCCACGAGTACACCCACGACATGTCGAACGGGCTAGCAATCGACGAGATCGACAGGCCGACCGTCGAGAACAGCAGCGACGTCGTCGTCGAGATCGACGGCGCGGGCTGGTGTCAGACGGACAACCACATCATCGAGGGCCAGTGGGCCGACTACGTCCCCCAGCCGTTGCCGATGACGCTCGGTCACGAGAACGCCGGGACGGTCGTCGAGGTCGGCGAGGAGGTGAACCTGGTCTCGGAGGGCGACCAGGTCATCTGTCACCCGGTCCAGACCTGCGGGATCTGCCGTGCCTGCCGGCAGGGCGAGACGATGTACTGCGAGAACGATTCCTTCAACGGCCTCACGACCGACGGCGGGTTCGCCGACGAGATGCTGACGAGCGAGCGGTCGGTCATCCCCCTGCCCGAGGGCGTCGATCCCGCCGACATCGCACCCCACGCCGACGCCGGCATCACGGCCTACCACGCCGCGAAGAAGGCCGTCGACGAACTCAATCCGGGTGACACTGCCGTGGTCATCGGCGTCGGCGGGCTGGGCCACATCGGCCTGCAGTGCCTCGACGCGATGTGTGCCGCCGACATCGTGGCCCTGGACATCAAGGAGTCGGCCCGCGAGCTGGCCACGGAGTGCGGTGCCGACGTGACGCTGGATCCGTCGAGTGTGGACGTCGCCGAGGAGATCGACGCTCTCACCGACGGCCACGGCGCCGAGCAGGTGCTCGATTTCGTCGGGGCCGACGAGACGACCGCGCTCGGGCCCGACATCGCCGCGCAGGGCGGCGAACACCACGTCATCGGCTACGGCGGGCACGTCCACGAACCGTCACAGGCGTTCGTCGCCGGAGAATTCACCTTCCGCGGGACGCTCGTCGGGCAGTACAGCGAACTTCAGGAACTCGTCGCGCTCGTCGACCGCGGCGAGGTGGAGCTTCACACCAGCCGGTACGACCTGACCGAGATCAACACCGTGGCCGAACGGCTCGAAAACCGCGAGATCGACGGCCGGGCAGTCATCACGCCCTGATACGGACCGTCGTGGCCGTTTTCGACAGGGCGACAGAGCACTTGCGGTACCAGTGGCTGGGAGGATTCGAACGTCGGAGTATAGTCCATCCTGGATTCGAACCAGGGTCGAAGCCCCCAGAAGGCTTCAGGATTGGCCGCTACCCCAATGGACTGTGTGGTAGAATCTTACCGAAGGGCGTACTTATGCGTATCGCATGCGCCCGGGGGTTGGTGGTTCGAAGTGCCGATCTCGATGGCAGTTCACACAGAGTAACACACAGCGTTCGATTTCTTCGATGATCTCGGACAGCAACCAACCGGACGAAACCATATGTGAGACACGCTTCGTTTTGTCTCCGACGTGGTGAAAATCCAGACAGGCCGGAGAGTCGACTCGACAGGACTCGCATCCGTCCCCGTCACGCTTGTACGCGACGAGCCATGAACGGCGTAGCTTGCGTGCCTCGTCTTTCCCGGCCTCGTCGAGACGTGCAGCAATCTCGGACCGGTCGGGAAGCGATTCTGGGTCCGGTCCCTCGTAGTGTTCCTTTCGGTGACAGTTAGCACAGAGAACGATACATCGATCGATTTCTTCCCGGATGCGGGAACGCGCATATCCATCGTTGACCATGGCCGAAATATTGTCTACTTTCACGCCCTCGTGGTGGAAATCGAGTGCCGGGGGGCGATCCTCGTCACACTGGGAACACTCGTGCTCGTCGCGTTTGAGTTCGTAGAACCAGCGCTTTATTTCCCGCCGTCGGTCCTCCTTGATTCGGATTCGATGCTCCCGATTCTTGTAGTACCACCGCTGTTGGGCCGAGAGATCCGTCCACTCTTTTTCCTCCGGAATATCGACCCAGTCGGGTTTGGGTCGAACATCCGTGCCCCCGTTTTCGTCCTGTTCGTACGTCCGCAAACCCGCCTTCTCCTTCGCTTCGTTCCACCCGCCGACGATGCGACAGATGGTCGTCGACGCTGGCGTCAGGTCAAGGCCGTCGTACGCCGCCTTCGTCGGCGACTCCCCCAACCGCTCGGCGGCCTCGCGCAACGCCTCGAGACACTCCGATTCCGTCGTCCGCATACCCACAGACACAACCGGGAGACTCTTGAACGACTGCCGTACACCGGAACTAAAATTTTAAATACAATAGCGAGCGTCGGCGCTACGCCGTCGCAACCACGGACACGTACTCCACGTCACCGTCCTCGACGGCGGTCTCCAGATCCTCGATCCCCGAAAGTGCCCGCTGGCCGCGCTCGCCGAGCGCTCCCAGCAGCCCCTCGTAGTCGACTTTCGATCGCAGTTCGTCGCGCATCGCGAGCAGGGCCGCGCGGTGGTCCCGGACCTCGCCGACGGCGAAGCCGGCCTCTTCGATGGC
>JAHENO010000051.1 GCA_018609945.1 Haloarculaceae archaeon
GCCCGACCCCTCCCGCGAGGACGCCGTCGAGTACGCCGAGACCATCCACGAGACCCACCCCGACCTGGATCTGGCGTTCAACTACTCGAGTTCCTTCGCCTGGAGCGAGGAGGAGGACCCGCTCACGTTCCAGGAACTGGGCGACCTCGGCTACAAGTACATCTTCATCACCCTCTTTGGCCTGCACTCGGGCGCCCACGCCGTCTACGAGGACTTCAAGAACCTCGCGGAGAACGACGAGCAGGCCCAGTTCGACCTGGAACAGCGGTACCTGGGCCACGAGACCGAGAGCCACCACGAACTCTCCTTCGTGCCCCGCTTCCAGGACATCGAGGCGGAGTTCGACCCGATGGCCCGCGAGCGCCAGGAGGAGTCGGCCGGGTTAACCGAGGACGGCGAGACGGTGATGACCAGCGACGACTGATCGCTACGTTTCACGTCCGCTCTGAGCGAACACGAACGGGCGGGATTCGACCCCTTTAATACAACGGCAAGTCACTCATCCACACACTATGTCGACCGACAAACGCACCCACGACCGGAAGTTCGTGCGGACGTTCTTCACGACACCGACCGCGGTGGAAGGCGAGGACGACTCCGCGAAGATGCTTCAGAGTGCCGTCCAACTGCGCGGGATGCAGGCACCCGACGTCTGGGTGCCCGACAACGAGGACGCCACCGCACCCAACATGCGCGACGAGGGCGCAGGGAACATCATCGACGTGGTCGCCGAACACGGCGCGGACTTCCCCGCCGAGATCCACCCCCGGGTCGTCTGGCACCGCGACGACCCCGGCACCCGCTACCAGGGCTTCGAGCACATGCGCGAGATCGCCGACCCCGACAACGGCGCGATCGAGCACATCGACGGCTTCGTCATCCCCGAGGTGGGCGACATCGACGACTGGAAGAAGGCCGACGAATTCATGACTATCGTCGAGAACGAGCACGGCCTCGAGCAGGGGTCCCTCGCGATGTCGGTCATCATCGAGTGTGGCTCGTCGGAACTTGCAATGGAGGAGTTGCGCACCGAGATGGGCAAGCCCTCGAACAATCTCGAGCGACTCTTCATGCTGGTCAACGGCGAGGTCGACTACACGAAGGACATGCGCGCGATCACGCCCACGGGCGAACTCCCCCCGTGGCCCGAACTGCGCCACAACACCTCCCGGGCGGCCAGCGCGGCCGGCCTCATCGCGGTCGACGGCCCCTACGACGACATCCGCGACGTCGAGGGCTACCGCGAGCGCATGACCGACAACCAG
Source organism: Haloarculaceae archaeon (assembly GCA_018609945.1). Lineage (GTDB taxonomy): Archaea > Halobacteriota > Halobacteria > Halobacteriales > Haloarculaceae > SW-9-67-25. Next base: position 1,266 of record JAHENO010000051.1, read on the forward strand.
GCCAAGGGCCAGCTGGGCATCTGGTCGCTGACCCCCGGCCAGGTCGTCGAGGCCAACAAGTCGCCGCTCCCGCCCGTCGAGGGCTACTGGGTGCTCGACGCCGACGGCCGCGAGGTCGAACTCGAGAGCGAGGGCGGCGTCGAGGTCTACGACGGCGACCGCGTCTCGCTGTCCGAGACCGACGGCGGCTATGTCCTGACAGTCGGCGGTGACGAACTGGAACTCGACGCCGACGAGCTGCGCGAGGAACTGCTGGACATGCTGTCGTACGTCCCGAGCATGGACGACATCGTCGACTCCATGGAGGAGTTCGAGGCCGCAAAGGAGGCCGGCAGGGGTGCCATCGCGATGACACAGGCCGCGACGGTCCGCATCGACGGCATCGAGGTCGACGTCGAACGCGACCGCATGTGGGACGAAGCCACCTACCAGGCCCTCCAGACGCCGATCACGCTGTTCCAGGACGTCTACGAGAACCGCCCCGACCAGCACGACGACCTCGCGGACCTCTACGGCGAGGGCGTCGTCGAGCGGGCCATGAACGTCGGCTAGTCCCGGCCGCCGACGTAAACGCGACAGTCGCGTCTGCTCGCCCCGGCGTCGACAGTTCGTGAGCAGCGCGGTCGGCAACGGGCCAGTCGGCGATACCCGCCCCGTAGCGCCGGCAGTATCACTCCGCAGTCGCGCTTTTCAGAAAACCCCCATATGGGGGAATGCGACATGTTGGGACCGGTACCGTGCGACATGACGGGAGCAGTACCGTCCCGTGCCACGTCGTGGCGTTTGTTCTGTCATAGCTATGGTATATATATTTTGTTGTGTCCCGTCACATGCTCGCAGTCCGGCGTTTGGAGGATTCGAGCCGGCAGACGGGCCAGCCGGCTACTGCCCGTAGATGTCCGAGTCGGGGAAGAACTCGGCCCAGGCGAACCAGAACATCTCGCTGCGGTCGTTTGCGCGTTCGAGGGTCGTTCCCTCGTGTGGGCCGTCCAGCGCCTCGCCCGAGACGAGTCCCCAGCGGGACCCGCCGGCGGTGAGGGCGTCGCCGTCCCGGCCGAACTCGACGGTTTCGCCGTCGACGCGGCGGACGTACGCGACCAGCGACTCGTCGGCGGATGCGACGACGACCGGAAGTTCGCCAACGGTGTCGTTGACGACGCCACCTGCGCCCTCGACTGCGTCCAGCGGGAAGGCCGTCGCGACCTCGTCGGTGGCCACGCCGAGGACGGTGGTCTTGGGGTGGAGGCGGTCGTCGGGGTTTCGCCCCCCGAGGCCGATCCGGACGGACTCGTCGTAGCCGTCGTACGGGTTGACGTCGTAGTTGCGCGTCACCTCGCCGGTGACGGTGTTCGAGGCGGGTGGCGGGAGCAACACCTCGGTGTCGGGGTGGTCGGCGCGCCACGCGCCCCAGGTGGTGATCGTCGAGGGCCTGAGCGTGAGCGCCGTGCCCGTCTTCGGCCCCTGGACGGCCTTGCCGAGGACCTGGCTCCACAGCGACTCGGTCGCCTCGTCGTACATCACGAGGTCGTTGTTCCAGAGCAGCCCCGAGACGCCGAAGGTCGTCACCTCGCCGTCCACGCGGCGCTCGGCGGTCACGCCCGACCCGCACAGCGGGCAGTAGGTGACCAAAAGCGGGCCGCCGAAGTCGTCGTTGACGACCTCGTGCCAGTTGAGGATTCCCAGCGGGTAGGCGCGCGCGTTGCCGTCGACCGCGACGCCGATGACGCGCTCGTCGTCTTCGAGGGACGCCTCGAAGTCCGACCAGTCCGCGCCGAAGACCGGGTCGATGATGGCGGGGATGGCGTCCTTCGGGGCACCGCGCATGAGGTCCTTGTCCGCGAGCGGGAGGTCGACGTCCGTGAGGGGGCCGGCGTCCGCGGAGGTTCCGGCGACGTCAGCGTCCGGCGCCGGGTCCGTGGCCGGGTCCCGCGCATCCGCGGCGGTCGCTGTGGGCGTTGCCGTCTCCGCCGCGGTCGGTGTCGGCTCGGGCGTGGGTTCGGGGGCTTGGCCGCCGGAGACACAGCCCGCGGCCCCGAGGAGGAACCCGGTCCCGACCGTGCCGAGGAATCGCCGCCGTCTCATGTGGCCCGGTTCGGTCCCGGCCCGCAAAAGCGTGCGTCGGTGAGGCGCCGACGTCTCACAACCGTTCCACTTTCGCCGTGGCCGGCCAGCCCTTATATACGAGAGCGTGATACCCTCGGACGTGTCCCGCGCGTCATACCTCCGGTTTTTCCCCTACGAGGAGCCCTACGACCACCAGCGCGAGGCGATGGGACACGTCTACGACGCGCTCCGGGAGGGAACGGACGTCCTCTTCGAGGGTGCGACCGGGACGGGCAAGACGCTGGCGGCGCTGACCCCCGCGCTGGAACACGCCCGCGAGACCGACAAGACGGTGGTCATCACGACCAACGTCCACCAACAGACCCGCCAGTTCCGCCGGGAGGCCTCGGCAATCACCGCCGAGGAACCGCTGCGGGCGGTGGTCTTCCGCGGGAAATCGTCGATGTGTCACATCGACGTCGGCTACGAGGAGTGCCAGGCGCTGCGGGATACGACGCGCGACCTGGTCGACGTCGAGCGCGAGCGGGCGGACCTGGAGCGACAGGCGCAGTCGCTCCTGGAGGAGGGCCAGGCCGGCGACGGTTCCGCAGTAGAGGCCCGGCAGGCGGTGATGGACGAACTCGACGATATCGAGGACGACCTCTCCGAGTTTCAGGACCGCGCGACCTGTGACCACTACTACCGCAATCTCACCGGCGACACCGACGATTTCTTCGCGTGGCTGTACGCGGACGTCCGCACGCCCGAGGAAATCTTCGAGCGGGCCGGCCGGGAGGGGTTTTGCGGCTATGAACTCTTAAAAGAGGGCGTCGACCGCGTCGATCTGGTGGTCTGTAACTACCACCACCTGCTCGACCCGGCCATCCGCGAGCAGTTCTTCCGCTGGCTGGGCCGGGACCCGGCGGACGTCATCGCCGTCTTCGACGAGGCCCACAACGTCGAGGACGCCGCCCGCGACCACGCCCGGCGGACGCTGACCGAGACGACCCTCGAGAGCGCAGTCGACGAACTGGGGGAGGTGGACGACGCCCGCGCAGGCCCCGCCGAGAACGTCGTCGCGACGTTCCTTGCGGCCCTGCGGACGGCCTACGAGGGGGCGTTCACGTTCGGGGAACGCGAGGGGGTCGGCGACGCCTGGCACGACCTCGCCATCGCCAACGAGGACCGCCGGGACGACCTGACGCTGGCGTTCCTCCGGGAGTACACCGGCCCCGGGTTCCGCGAGGAACTCGAGGCTGCCCTGGAACTCGGGGGTGAACTCGACCAGCAGTACGAGGAGGCCTACAAGAACGGCGAGACGAGCGTCCGCAAGGAGTGTCCGACCCGTCAGGCTGCCGCCTTCGTCGAGTCCTGGTTCGAGGACGGGACCGAGCGCGGCACCTATCCGGTCGTCAGCGTGCGCCGCGACGACGAGGGCGACGGCGAGGTCTACGGCCGCGCCGAACTGTACACCTGCATCCCCGAGCAGGTCACGCGGGACCTCTTCGACGACCTGCACGCCAGCGTGCTGATGAGCGCGACGCTGCGACCCTTCGACGTGACCGAGACCGTTCTCGGACTGACCGACCCGGAATCCATCGCCTACGGCCCGCAGTTCCCCGAGCAGCGCCGGCGGACCTACGCCGTCGACGGGCCGCCGCTGTTCGCGCGCAACCGCGACGACCCCGGGGTCCAGGGGACGGTCACGGAGGTCCTGACCGACGCCGCACGGTTCACGCCCGGGAACACGCTCGCTTTCTTCCCCTCCTACGGGGAGGCCGAACGCTACCACGACCGCGTCGAGGTCGGCACGACCTACCTCGACGAACCGGGCACGCCCGCCCGCGAACTGCGGGAGACCTTCACCGACGACGACGACGGCATCCTCTTTACCTCGCTGTGGGGCACGCTGGGCGAAGGCGTCAGCTACGACGGCGACGACGCCCGGACGGTCGTCGTGGTCGGCGTCCCCTATCCCCACCTCGACGACCGGATGGAAGCTGTCCAGGATGCCTACAACGCGGCTTTCGAGGCCGACGGAACGGCCGGCGGGGCCGACGAGGTCGGCTGGCACTACGCCGTCGAGATTCCGACCGTCCGCAAGACCAGGCAGGCGCTGGGTCGGGTCGTGCGCTCGCCCGAGGACTTCGGCGCCCGGGTCCTGCTGGACGCCCGCTACACCGAACGGGCGGAAATCGAGATGCCCGAGTACGCCGTCCGCGGCGCGTTCCCGGCCGAAGAGCGCGCAGAGATGATCGACGTCGACCCCGAGAAACTGAAGTTCGGCCTCCTGAACTTCTACCGGGACATGGACGCCTACGACGGGGACCCGCCGGCGCCGTGAGCGTCACAGCCCCTCGGCGGCCTGCCCGGCGACGACACCCAGCAGGACCGAAAAGATCACACGCGAGACCGGCGACCCGATCCCGGCGCTCGTCAGCGTGGCCAGCCCGACGACCGCGACGACGCCCGCGACCGCAAATCCGAACACTCTCGTCCACACGTCGTCGCCATTCCCGCCGTCGCCGTCGCGGTCGCCGTCACCGTCCCCGCCGCCGGGCACCTTGGCCATACTCGGATGTGCGGGGCCGCGATCAAAAGGCTCACCGTGAACCGGGGGGTTTGAATCCCGCCGCTCCGAACGCGGGGTATGACGCTGGTCGCGTTCGACTTCGATGGGACGCTCTCGGACTCGGAGATGACGGTCCTGCTGGGCGAGCAGTGTGATCGAGTGGGACTGGCGGGGGTCGACGGGAGCGCAGCCGAGCGGATGGCGGCAATCACCCGGGGGGCGATGAACGACGAGATCGGCTACGCCGAGAGCCTCCGGCGGCGGTGTGCGCTCCTCGATGGACTCGCCCTCGTCGACGCCGAGGTGGCCTTCGGAGAGGTCACACTCCGGGCGGGTGCGGCCGACGTCGTCGCCCGCCTGCGCGACGCTGGCGTCTACGTGGCGATTCTCACGGGCGGGTTCGAGCGTGGGGTCGAGGCGGCACTCGGGGCGGCGGGCGTGACCGTCGACGCGGTCGTCGCCAACCGTCTGCCCGCCGACGACGGCCGACTGACCGGCGAGGTCGCGGGGCCACTCGTCGAGGGCACCAAGGACGACGCCCTCGAGGTGCTCGTCGCAGCGACCGGCGAGGCGCTTTCCGACACGGTCGCCGTCGGCGACGGCGCGAACGACCTGCCGATGCTCGAAGCCGCCGGCCTCGCGGTCGGATTCGACCCGAAACCCGCGGTCGAGCCCTCCTGTGACGCCACCGTGGAGACGATGGCGGAACTCGACACCCTCTTCGAGCGGCGCGGCCTCTACTCGTAGACCGGGTCGCCGTCGGCCCTTGGACCGTGCCCGCCCTCGGTCCCGGCATCCCCGGCCAGGAACGCCACGTCCGCCGGCGCGGCGAGGAGACGCTACTCGACCACGGGAGCAGACTCGGGCTGTGGCTGGTCTACTGTGTGCTCGAAACCTCCAGCGGGACCCTGGGGTTCGACTGCGACGACGGCACCGACGTGTCGGTGTCGCTCCCTGTCGCGGAGAGCGAGGCCCGACCGTCCCCTCGGGACCGCTCTGACGACAGCTTATAGGTCGCGGAGCGCGGACAGGGATGCAATGCCCTCCGACACCGAACTGGGACGCTCGCTCGCAATCCATCTCGCAAAGCGGACCGCGGGAGTGGTGGTCGTCGTCGTGCTGTGGTATTTCTCGCGGCCGCTGTGGCACGGCATGGTCTACTCGATGCTGTTCTCGCCCTCGGCGGCCGTCTTCCTGGGCGGGTCCCTGCTCGCCGGCCTGGCGCTGTGGTACATCCCGCCATCGCGGATAGAATCGCCCGACAGCGACGGGTCGGTGACCGTCGAGATCGAGGGCGGGAGCGACGTCCGGATCGATCAGCTGTTCGCCGTCGAGGGGACAGCGAGGCGCAAACTCCGTCTCTTCGGGGTGGTCGTGGGCGTCCTGTTCGTCCTCTCCATCCTCGTGGGCCTGCCTGCCGGCGCGCTCGAACAGCGGAGCCTCGCGGAGCGGACGACGGCCGACGCCACAGAACTCGAGGAGTTCCCACAGGCCAACCCCGACAATCCGCGCGTGGTCCCGCGGGAAGTCTCTGACATCTCGACGCGTGGATCGGTCTCGTACCGCACGCACCGGCTCGGGCCAAGCGACATCGCACGCAAGGAGGACGGGTCGCTGGGCTGGTCCTACGCCATCCAGCCCGACGGGTTCCGGAATCGCGTGATCGAAAACCAGCGGGGCGTCCTCATTACCGGCATGACCAGCCTCGACGACCGTCCCATCGACGTCCACGAGGAGGACTTCGAGTACGGCAAGGGGATGTTCCTCCACCGGTCGGCGAGCTGGCGGCTCAAGTCGACGGACTACATCGCGCGGTACAACGACGAGGCCGTCGAATTCAGCTACGAGGGTCGGCCGTACATGTACTACCCCAAGACGGGCCACGAGTGGCAGCTGACGCCGTTCCCGCACACGGTGCCGACATGGGACGGCGGCGCTCTGGTCCACCCCGACGGAACGGTCGACCACCTCTCGCCCGCGGAGGCACAGGACAACGCCATCCTCGACGGGCAGCGCCTGTACCCACTGACGCTCACTCGTGACGAGATGGAGTCGCTTGGCTACCGGAACGGCATCGTCAACCAGTTACCGGTCGTCGGCGCCCACGAGGGAGAAGTCGAGATTGCGCGCCTCCCCGAGGGAACCAGCAACAGTCAGCCCTTCGTCATCGATCTTGAGGGCGAGCAGATGTCCTACGTGACCGCCATGGAGCCCTACGGGGTGGACACCCGCGGCCTCGACGAGGTGTGGTTCGCCGACGCCGACACCGGCGAGTACACCTTCTTCGGGACCGACGAGGCGACCCTGACCGGCCCCGAGCGGGCGATGGGCATCGCGCGGTCGGCCGACTCCCGCACGAACTGGGGCCAGAACTTCGTCGTCACCGAACCTGTGCCGGTGACCATCGACGGCGACCTGTGGTGGCACATCAAGGTCGCCCCCACCGACTTCACCGACGTCACCAGGAACGTCTTCGTCAACGCCGAGAGCGGCGAGGCAGTCGAAATCAACGACGACGCGGCCGTCCGGTCGTTCATCAGCGGGAACGTCTCCTCGGTCGGCACCGAACCCGGCGCCGACGAGGGCGGCGACCGCGATGGGCAGGACCGCACCGGCGACGGTCCCGCCTACTACATCGTCGTCACCGACGAGAACGGCACCGTCGTCGAACGGATCCCCGTCCAGCAGAACCAGGACGCCCGGATCGTCCCCGCGGGCGGGAACCGGACGGCTGGACGCTGAGCGCCCTCGCTTTCAGACGAACTTCCGGATGGTCAACTCGAGCGTGTCGAGGTCGACGATGGGGGCGTAGCCGACGTCCGGGTCGATGTTGACGCTCTCCTGGAAGGACGTCTGTGCCTGCCAGCACCCCGAGTTGATCGTGAGGACGCCGTGGTACTGGCCGTAGCCGAGTTTGTGGACGTGGCCGGCGTGGAAGACGTCCGGGACCTCCTCGACCACAAGCCAGTCCCGCTGTTCGGGCGCCAGGCGGACCTGTCCGCCGTACTGGGGGGCGACGTGGCGCTTCTTGAGCAACTGGAACATCGCCCGGTGTGGGTCGTCGTAGCTGGCCTTCTCGTCGGGGAGTTCCGCGATGACTTCGTCCAGCGAGACGCCGTGGTACATGAGAACCGACACCCCCTCCAGCGTGACCGTCGCCGGGTTCGAGACGACGCGGGCGTCGTGCGCCGACATGATCGAGCGCAGTTCCTCGTCGAACGCGGGCTGGGGCTCCGCGAGGCGGACGGCGTCGTGGTTGCCCGGGATCATGACGATCTCCATGTCCCCGGGGACGGACTTGAGGTGCTCCGAGAAGGCCGCGTACTGATCGTAGATGTCCACGATGTCGAGTTCCTCGTCCTGGCCGGGGTAGACGCCGACGCCCTCGACCATGTCCCCGCAGAGCAGCAGGTACTCGACGGCCTCGGCCTCGGGGGTGTGGAGCCAGTCGGCAAACGCTTCCCAGGCCTCGGCGACGAACTCCTGGCTGCCGACGTGGACGTCGCTGACCAGTGCCGCCCGGACGTGGCGGTCCGCAGTCGACGGGCTGTGGGTCCGGGGCACGTCCGGGAAGTGGATGGCATCCACGAACAGCACCCCGCCGTCGTCGGCCAGCGTCCCCTCGACGGCGATCACCTCGTCGTAGAGCAACTCCCCGACGAGGTCCGCGATGTCGCGGTCCTTCATCACCAGGCAGGGGAAGGTGCCGGTCGTGTCCTCGAGTTCGACCAGCCAGTGGCCGCCCTTCGTCGACCGGATGTCGGAGACCATCCCCACGATGGCCGCGTCGCTGTTGCCCGGCATTCCCGCGACGGCCTCGGTCGGGCGGTGGTTGACCCGCCCGCGCAACTGTCCCGAGAGGCGCTCGTAGCGGTCCCGGAAGGTCGCCACGAAGTCGCGGTACTCCCCGGTCCCGGTACTCTGGCCGGTCACGTCGCCGGCGACCGCCAGATCGCGCCGGGCGGGATCGACCTGGCGGCCCCCATCTCCCTTCCCCTCTCTTCCCCCCTCCGTTTCGACTGGAACGTCCCCGCCGACTTCGACGGATTCTGCGGCGCTCGTTCCAGTCGAAACGGAGGGGTCTGACTCGCGGTCGCCGCCCGTGTGTTCTGGCGTCGGTCCGCGCCCCGTCGAACCGCGGGACTGCGACCCGTTCCGGAGGGTTTCCCGGACGTGGTCTGCGGAGACGACGACGGCGCCGTCGGGGGCTGCTTCGACTGCGCGTTCGAGCGCTCCCTCGGGGTCGGGCGCGTTGGCGAGAAGCGTGACGGCTTCGCGCTCGGCGTTGTAGCCGCGACTGGCGAGTTCGCTCACCACTGCTGCCGGCGTCTCCAGGGGCACAGCCGTAGTGTGTGCGGGGTCGGCAAAAGCGTAGCGGGTCCGGCGCGTGGCGGACAGAAACATTCAAACGCGGAGTCCCACAACACCGACCGAATGGGATTCCCGGACGACGAGGGGGACGACGACGCACCGGCCGAGGAGTCGTCCGGACCGGCGAAACCGGAGGATGGGGGGAGTGACGAACCTGCGGGACAGACCCGCGAGTCGAGGGGTACGGGTGGTGAGCAGCCCTCCGGCCGGCCCAGTGCGGTCGATTCCGGGCCCGACGCGGCCACGACGCCCCCGCCACGCGAGGAGTGGAGCGAGACCGACGGGCCCCGGGAGCCGCCCGCCCGGCGGGCCGACGACGAGGAGTTGGGCTGGCAGATTTTCGTCTACGATGTCGTCTCCTCCGTGCTGGCGGTGCTGGTCGTCGGCGCCTACCTCTACGCGGTCAGCGGCGTCTGGCCGCCGATGGTGGCCGTCGAGAGCCGGAGCATGACCCCGAACATGCAGGTCAACGACCTCGTGTTCGTCATGGAGGCCGACCGCTTTGCCGGCCCCGGCGCCCACGGCGACACCGGCGTCGTGACCGCTCGCACCGGCCGGGAGGTGGGCTACCGCTCGTTCGGTGGTCCAGGTGACGTCATCGTCTACCAGCGCGACGGGAACCCGAGACAGGTCCCGATAATTCATCGCGCGATGTTCTGGGTCGAAGCCGGCGAGAACTGGTACGACAGGGCCGACCCCGCGTACATTACCGCCGAGGAGTGCGGCGAGACGCCGAACGAGGGACTCAGGAACTGTCCCGCACCCCACGCCGGGTTCATCACGAAAGGCGACAGCAACGGCCGCTACGACCAGGTGACCAGCCTCAGCCGCCCGGTCAAGCCGGAGTGGGTCGTCGGGACCGCCGAGGTGCGCGTCCCCGGCCTGGGGTGGATCCGCCTCCGGTCGGCGGCCGCAAACGACACCGAGACGCGCACCCGGCATCCGGCCCGGGCTGCCCCGTCGCGACCGGAAGCCGTCGGTCCACACCCCTGACGTTCTCTGCCCCGGCGGATGGCCTGTGGGTCGTCCCCCCTTGATCGTACCGGCATCGACCAGTAATTACAATTATCGAAACAGTATATATTTATTATATAAGATGCCAATACCGGGATACTCGGGCCACTTTTAAATATAATCTATATATTGAGAATAAACTATGTAGGATATATTATTTTACAGATAGCGACGGAAGATGGGGTGCCGGCGAGTCGGTGTGACGTGGCGCGGTGGAGGGATGGTGGTCGACCCAAAGTAGTAAGTGACCGCTCGGCGTACCGTACGGTATCGACATGGCAGAGAACGTGAGCGGGCCGAACAGACGGTACAAGGTGGGTCGTGTGCTGGCCGAGTACGACCTGCTGGACCTGCACGAGGCGTTGCCCGACCTGTGGCTCGGGGAGGACGGCGAGGAGATGAGCCTGCGGGAACTCGCCGACCACATCAACGTCGCCATCCTCCAGCAGGCGATGGAGGCGGCTGGCGCCGAGCCCCTGGAGGGCGAGGCCGAGAACGCCTACCGGCTGTTGACCGACGACGACGTCAGCGTGGGCGTCAGCACCCAGCAACGCAACCGTCTCGACCGCGAAGGCGTCGACGTCGAGGCCCTCGAGGACGACTTCGTCACCCACCAGGCCGTCCACACGTACCTGACGAACGTCCTCGGCGTCTCGAAGGAGCGCGGTGACGACACCGACCCGGTCGAGAAGCACGAACAGCGCGTCCA
>JAHENO010000052.1 GCA_018609945.1 Haloarculaceae archaeon
ATCGAGACCGGCACCTTCGAGCAGGACTGTACCCGCGGCGTCGTCGAGAACCTCTATGTCGTCCCCGAGCGGCGCGGCGAGGGCGTCGGCACCGCGCTGGTCGAGACCGCCGAGGCGACGCTGGCCGACCGGGGCGCCGACGTCGTCTCCATCGAGGTGATGGCGGACAACGGGCGGGCCCGGGAGCTGTACCGCCGGCTGGGCTACGACCCCCACCGGATCGAACTCGAGAAGCCGGTGAAAAGCGACACGCACTCAAAGGACCGCCCGTAAGGGGCGAGTGCGCCAGGGGAGCTTGGGCGGTCCAAGCACCCGACTTGTAATCGGGAGTTCGTGGGTTCAAATCCCACCCCTGGCTTCGCTTGTCTGACGGCCAGCCCGACCCAGTTACTGGCGCCGAATCGGGCCGGAAGTCATCGTGCTGACGGGTGTACCGCGAGCAATTTTTATCCCTGGAAAAAAGCCGCGTTCTAGACCAGCATCTCCGCGGCCATGTTCGCCGTCTCGGCGACGGGACCGAAGGCGGGCAACAGCAACACGGTCATCACGGCGGCGATGGCGATGGCGGCGTACAGCCCTGTGGGGTAGCTCTCGATTTCGAGGTCGCCGTTGGGTTCCTCGATCCACATCGCCTTGACGACCCGGCTGTAGTAGTACAGCGAGACAGCACTGTTGACGATCAGCGCGGCGGCGAGGATTGCGACGCCGCCGTTGATCGAGGCCATCAGGAGGTAGAACTTCGAGAAGAACCCGCCGCCCAGCGGCAGGCCGGCGAGCGAGAACAGGAACACGGACATCGCGGCACACGCGAAGGGTGCCTCCGTCGCGAGGCCGTTGAAGTCCTCGAAGGTGCGGCCGACCTCCCAGTGTTCGGCCAGCGCGATGAACAGGAACGCGCCCGTGTTCATGAAGGCGTAGACGAGCAGGTGAGCCATCCCGGACCCGAGGACGAACGAGTGGTTTGCGCCGTCGGTCAGCGCCGCCAGCGCGATGAGGACGTAGCCGGCGTGGCCGACCGACGAGTAGGCGAGCATCCGCTTGACCTTCTCCTGTTTGAGCGCGGCGAAGTTGCCGACGGTCATCGTCGCCACGGCCAGCACCTGGAAGGCGACGACCCAGTCGACGGCGCCGATGACGTCGATGGGGAAGGCCGTCAGGAACACCCGGAACGCGAGGACGAACCCGGCGGCCTTCGAGGCAGAGGAGAGGAACCCGGAGATGGGCGCGACGGCGCCCTCGTAGGCCTCGGGTGCCCAGAAGTGGAAGGGGACGCTTGCGGTCTTGAACGCGAAGCCGCCGATGACCATCACCACGCCGAGACCGAGCACGCCCACCAGCGAGGTGTCGGCGATGGCGCCCGCGACGGCGTCGAACTGGAGAGAGCCAGTGGCGGCGTAGACCAGCGAGATGCCGTAGGCGAAGATCGCCGAGGACAGCGCGCCCACGAGGAAGTACTTCAGGCCGGCCTCGACGCTGCCGCGGTTGTGCTTGAGGTACGCGACCAGCGCGTAGGAGGGCAGTGACGCGAGTTCCAGGCTGACGAACGCGGTGGCGAGGCTGTTGGCGGTCGACATCATCGCCATCCCCGTCGCGGCGAGCATCGCCAGCGAGTAGAACTCGGCCTGGTAGTCGTGGCCCTGCAGGTAGTCGTAGCTTGCGAGCACCACGAGCGTGACGACGCTGGCGATCAGCGCCGTGAAGAAGAGGCTCATCCCGTCAACGACGAGGTTACCCCCGAACAGTTCGATTGCGCCGTTCCGGCGGGGCTGGCCGGTCCCGGCGACGAGATACCAGCCCGTGATCCCGAGCGCGAGCAGCGACCCGACGAGGGAAATGCCAGCGAGCAGGGCGCTGTTGTGGCTCTCGGGTTCGACGGCGTCGTAGACGAACAGGACGAGTGCCGTCAGCGCGAAGACGGCCATCGGCGCCAGCGCCGCCCAGGCGGGAAGGGAGACGGCAGCCATCAGAGGCCACCTCCCAGGAGCGGCTCGATGGCGTCCTGGATCATCCCGTAGGCGATGTCGGGTGCGACTCCGAGCACCACGACCAGCAGGAGCAACACGGCGAGCGGCGCCACCTCGTGGAGCGGGGCCGGGCCGACCTCGTAGTCAGTCTCCAGCCGGTAGGCCCCGAAGAGGGTCCGCTGCATGGCCCACAGCAGGTAGCCCGCGACGATGACGATGCCGAACATCGCCGTTGCGGTAAAGAGGGGCGCGCCGGGCAGCACCGTCGAGTGGAACGAGCCGATGAACACGAGCACCTCGCCCGCGAATCCGGCCATCAGCGGCAGGCCCATGTAGGCGAAGGCGCCGGCCACGAAGATGCCCACCGTCCAGGGCATCCGGTCGGCCATCCCGGACATGTCGCCGACCATCCGCGTGTGGGTGGCGTTGTAGATGACGCCGACGACCATGAACATCAGCCCCGAGATGAGGCCATGGGAGATCATCTGGAAGGTCGCGCCGCCGATTCCGTGGGCGGTAAAGGCGACCAGCCCCAGGATGACGTAGCCCATCGACGAGATAGAGGAGTAGGCGACGATGCGTTTCAGGTCCCGCTGGGCCAGGGCGAGCATCGCGCCGTAGATGACGCTGACGACGCCGAAGGCCGCGATGACCGTGGCGTTGGCGGCCGCGACGTCGGCGAGCATCGTGAAGTTGAACCGCAACAGGGCGTAGGTCCCCATCTTCAGCAAGACGCCCGCCAGGATGACCGACACCGGCGTGGGCGCCTGCACGTGGGCGTCGGGCAGCCAGGTGTGGAAGGGGACGACGGGTACCTTCACGGCGAACCCGGCGAACATCGCAACGAAGGCGAGGAACTTCAGCGTCGCGGGGTCGATGCCCGCGAACGTCGAGAGCTCGCCGCCACGGACGCCCTGTGCGATCTCGGGCAGACCGAGCGTCGTGAGCGAGTCACCGAGGCCGAAGACCAGGCCGAAGAGCCCGAGGAACATGACCAGCGAGGCCAGGTTCGTGTAGACGAGGAACTTCACGGCGGCGTACTTCCGGCGCGGGCCGCCCCAGACGCCGATCAGCAGGTACATCGGGATGAGGACGCCCTCCCAGAAGACGAACCAGAGGAAGAAATCCAGCGCCGTGAACACGCCGATGAGGGACGCCTCCATCAGCAACATCAGCCCGTAGAACTGGGACTGGCGCTCGTCGATGGGCGTCCACGAGGAGACCAGCGCGAGCGTCGTCAGGACGGTCGTCAACAC
>JAHENO010000053.1 GCA_018609945.1 Haloarculaceae archaeon
ACTTGCGAGAGGGACAGTCACGGGCGGCTCCGGCATCTGAACGAAAGCACTGCCGCCCTACGTCCTCCCCGACAGGCATTCGTTACAGCGGTACGTCCGTTGGCTCCCTTCCTTGCTCCCGTCCGTCGACTTGCCAGTTTGACGTAACACCACCGCACGCCACAGGACGAAACCTCCGCATTGCTCGCTCGATGCCAGTCCCCCACTCGCCCCTGTAGACGCTGTTTCCGGCTCTCCACCAACCAGGTCCGCATGGCTCTTCCACAAAGTGTTCTGCTCCCGTGACCGCCGCTCCGCCTCAACGAAGTGATTCCGCATACTGCCCGATCGAGAACTACGGCCTGATCGGCGACATGCACACGGTTGCCCTCGTCGGCAAAGACGGCTCGATCGACTGGTGCTGTATGCCCCGGTTCGATGCCCCAAGCGTCTTCGCCCGCATCCTCGACGCCGAGAAGGGAGGGTACTTCCAGATTGCGCTGCGGGGGGAGGAGGTGACGACCAAGCAGTTCTACTGGCCGGAGACGAACGTGCTTGTTACCCGCTTCCTGTCGGACGACGGCGTGGGGGAGGTGCGCGACTTCATGCCGGTGGCCGGGCGTGCCTCCGAGACGGACCGCCGGCAGATCATCCGCATGGTGCGGGCGGTGCGCGGGACCGTGACGTTTCGGGTGGAGTGCGCGCCGGCCTTCGACTACGCGCGGGCCGACCACGAGACGATCTGCACGGAGCGGGGCGTGTGTTTCCACAGCGAGGAGCAGGCGCTCAGCCTGGCGACGGAGATCGACCTGGAGCGAAACGGCGACGGCGTGGCGGCGGACGTGACGCTGCAGGAGGGGGAGAGCACGACCCTGCTCCTGCGCGACATTGAGCCCGGTGAGGGATGTGCCCCCACCCTGAGCCCGGAGGCGGCGGAGCAGGCCTTTCGCGACACCGTGCAGTTCTGGCGCGACTGGCTCAGCCAGTGCACCTACACCGGCCGCTGGCGGGAGGAGGTTCGCCGCTCGGCCCTGGTCCTCAAGCTCCTGACCTACGAGCCGACCGGTGCCATCGTGGCGGCGCCCACCTGCAGCCTTCCAGAGGACGTCGGCGGGGTGCGCAACTGGGACTACCGCTACACCTGGATCCGCGACGCGGCCTTTACGCTGTACGCGTTCTTGCGCATCGGCTTTACCGAGGAGGCGCGCGCGTTCATCGGCTTCCTAACCAAGCTATGCCGGCTGGACGCGGCGGGCAAGGGGCCGCTCCAGATCATGTACAGCATCGACGGGCAAACCGAGCTCACCGAGCAGACCCTCGACCACCTGGAGGGCTACCGCGAGTCGACGCCGGTCCGCATCGGCAACGGGGCCTACGACCAGCTCCAGCTCGACATCTACGGGGAGCTCATCGACGCCATCTACCTGCACGACAAGTACGGCGTGCCCATCTCCTACGAGACGTGGCAGTCGGTCCGCCGCTTCGTGAACTGGGTCTGCGATCATTGGCGCGAGACCGACCAGGGCGTGTGGGAGGTGCGCGGCGGCCCTCAGCAATTCGTCTACTCGAAGCTCATGTGCTGGGTGGCCGTGGACCGGGCCCTCCGCCTCTCGCGCAAGCGGTCCCTCCCGGCGCCGGAGGCCGAGTGGCAGCAGTGCCGGGACGACATCTACGAGACGATCATGGAGGAGGGCTGGAATTCGGGCCGACAGGCGTTCACGCAACAGTTTGGGGGCGACGCGCTCGACGCGTCGAACCTCATCATGCCGCTCGTGCGCTTCATCTCGCCGGGCGACGAGCGACTGCTAAAAACGCTCGACGCGACGCTCCAGTCGCCCGACCAGGGCGGGCTCGTCTCCAACGGGCTCGTCTACCGCTACAACCTCGGCGAGACGCACGACGGCCTGGAGGGAGAGGAGGGCACCTTCAACATCTGTACGTTCTGGCTGGTAGAGGCGCTCACCCGGGCCAGCCGGGTACAGCCGGAGCGCCTCGAAGACGCGCGGCTCATCTTCGAGCAGATGCTCGGCTACTCGAACCACCTGGGCCTCTACGCGGAGGAAACCGGCACCCACGGGGAGGCGCTGGGCAACTTCCCGCAGGCATTTACCCACCTGGCCCTCATCAGCGCCGCCTACAACCTCGACCGCACGCTGGACGGTGCGGGATGAGTCTGTGGGCGCGCCTGCGGGCGGCGCCGTGCCCGCCCCGACGCCGGTCGGGAGACCGTCTCGGTGCTGGCTGCATTCTTCAGTAACACCTCCCGACCGGCACGTACGGAGTGCAAGAGACTGAGGAAAACGGCGCCCGAGGTCCCCTGGCCTCTTGCGTCCGGACGGGGGCGCGGGACAATTCGATTCGCGGCCCGTCGACACCTGCGTCCCATTGAGTTGTCTGCCGTTTCCGATGCGAACTTGTTTCGGGTCCTCGACGTGCCCTGCCCTGTCCCCCATGCCGTGTGGACCGGCGCTGCTTCGGGGGGGAATGGTGGTCCTGCTCGCGTGCAGCCTTGGGGTCACCGGCCCCAAGGAGGGGAAGGCGCAGTCCACGGCCGATTCAGTCCGGGCGGCACCGGCCGACACCGTGTCCGGGCGGCGCGCCGCGCTCCGGGCAGCCCGGGCGGCCCGGCGTGGGCATCAGTGCGCCCCCCGGCGGGCGACCCTGGAGCGCTTTTTTCTCTGGGTCGAGGAGCGAAAGCTTCTGCAGCAGCTCACCGGGGTGGTGGGGCGAAAAGTGCGAGTGCTTCCGGGGGGGCTTGGGCGGGGCTCGGGCGTTGCCCTGCGCGTAGCGTACGTGCCGTTTACTGGGCGCCCCGACCTCGACGTGCGGCTCAGCGCCGGGGGGAGCGTGCGCGGGTACTGGCTCCTGGAGGGGAGCGTGGGGCTGCGGCGGAAGGCCTGGTTTGGCCACGCCTACTCGCGCCTCCAGCGGCGCCCCGAAACCACATACCTCGCCGCTCGGGCAACGCCGACCCTCGACGAGGAACGAACCTTCGACTACATCAACTGGGTCTCCGGCGGCGTGCTCGGACTCCGCCCGCATCCCTCGCTCGCCATCGCCGCGAGTGCCAGCTATCTCCGCCAGGCCGCCGCCGCAGAGGCGTCCGCGCTGCGGCCTGCGGACCCGGACGTCCTCAATCCGGGGACCTCCACGCGCTACCTGAGCGTCGGGGGGCATCTCACCCTCGACCTGCGGGACGTGCGGTATGCGCGAGAGTTCGGCACGCGCTACATTCCGCTGACGGACAATTTTACCGACCGTCCCCTCAACCCGGACGCCGGCACGCTGCTCTCGCTGGACGCGCGGCGGTTCGTCGAGCAGGGCGACCCCGACGCGAACTTTACGCAGGTCGAAGTTGAGGCCCAGCAGTACGTGTCGTTCCTGAACGAGTACCACACGTTCGCCCTGCGCCACCGCTCCGTGTTCACCGACCTGGATGAGGGGAACGCCGTGCCCTTTTACTACCTGCCGTACGTGGGGGGCAACTTTACGCTGCGCGGCTACGACGAATTTCGGTTCCAGGGCCCCAGCCACGCGCTGCTCTACAACCTGGAGTACCGGTACAAGGTGTGGCACCACGCGGACGCGGTGCTTTTCGGCGACGCCGGAAAGGTGTTTGACGACGTCGGCCAGTGGAACCTGTCCGACCTGCGGTACAGCTACGGCGCAGGCGTTCGCTTCATCACGCCCCAGCGGACGCTTCTGCGGTTCGGGGTCGCCCTCGACGAAGACCAGTCAGCGCGGTTGATCTTTGAATTTAGCAACGTCTTTTAGCGACAATGAGTGGTCCTTCGCGTGCGCATCGGTGCTTGCTCCTTCGACGGCTGTCGGGCCTCGTGCGTGGGGCCGGCTGTCTGGAGGGGGGAGCGACTGTGCTCCTGTGGGGCAGTTTCCTGCTGGGGCTGGGCCTGCTGGTCTCCCCGAACGCGCGGGCGCAGGTCTTCCAGCCCGACGACCCGGTACGGGTCGACCCCGATCGCCGATCGCTCTCGTCTACCCCGGAAAGCCGGTCGCTGTCGAAGTACTACGATTACCTCGAAAATGCCGTCGGCACACCGGGGCGGAAGGACGGATCGGCCATGAACGTCAATACGCTCGGGGAGGTGCCCCGCTCCAGCTGGTACACCCCCCGCCACTTCTACGACCCGATGTCGACGGCCGAGCTTAAGCGGGGCCCGAAGCGGGGCAACGCCCCCGACACCTCCGCGGTCTGGCGCGTCGTGGCGGGGAAGGCCGAGGGGAAGGCGACGGGCTTCCGGATCGTCGATCCCGACGGGGATCCGTACCTGCTGAAATTTGACCCGAAAGGCCACATGGAGCTTCTGACGGGGGCCGAGGCCGTGTCGACACACCTGTTCTACGCCCTCGGGTACCACGTGCCCCAAAACTACGTCGTGCGGTTTCGCCGCGTCCAGCTCCGGCCTGCCGCCGACGCCACCTACGAGACCCTGACGGGTGACGAGAAGCCAATTACCCAGGCGGTCATCGACCGCTTCCTCAGCCAGGCGCCCCGGTACGAAGACGGGTCGTACCGCGCCCTCGCCAGCCTCTTCATAGAGGGCAAACCGCTCGGGCCCTTCCAGTACTTTGGGGTGCGCCCCGACGATCCCAACGATCTCTTCCCCCACGAGATGCGCCGGGAGCTCCGCGGCCTTCGCGTCTTTGCCGCCTGGGTCAACCACGACGACGCCCGCAGCGCCAACACGTTCGACGCGCTCGTCGAAGTCGATGGGCGCCGCTACGTGCGGCACTATCTGCTCGACTTCGGCACGACCCTCGGCGGCGATCCGGGCGGTCCCAAGCCACTTTGGCCCGGGCAGGAGCACATCCTTGAGCCCGACCGCATCCTGCTGAGCACCGTGACGCTGGGGCTTGCTGGACGGCCGTGGCGGGCCACCGAGGTTCCGAATCTGCCGGCGATCGGGACCTTCGACGCCGAATACTTTTCCCCTGAGCGCTGGCGACCACAGTACTACAATCCGGCCTTCCGCAACATGGACGCCGACGACGCCTTCTGGGCCGCCAAGCAGGTCGCCCACTTCACGCGTACAGACATTCGGGCCCTGGTCGAAACGGGGCGGTACAGCCACACGGCAACCGTCGACTACCTTACACAAACCCTGGTTGCTCGGCGGGACAAGATCGCCCGGACGTACCTGACGCACGGGGGCGGGCTCGGACGCTTCCAGGTGCAGGACGAGGCACTGGTCTTCGAGGATCTCCTGGACCACCCGGCGTTCAGCGGGCAGTACGCCGACGCCCCGACGACCGTCACCTGGCACCGCTTTGACAACCAGATGGGGCGGCGCACGCAGAAGCTCGGCACGGACACTGCGAACGAGGGGCGCGCGTCCCTCCCGGGTAGCTCCGCCCCATACATCGTCGCCGTTCTGCGTCGGTCCGAGGTTGGGCCGGGCACCACGGAGGTCTTCCTGCGCCGCACCCGCAACGGCCGCGAGGTCGTTGGCATCCGGCGCACCGCCGAGGGGCTCCCCAACACGCCGCCGACCTGGACGGTGATTCCGGACAATTCGTCCTCCCCCTCATCAACTCCGCCTACACCCTCAACCAGACGGTGAATGGAGAGGCGGGTGAAAGTGGAAGGTTGAAGGTGTGAAAACTGAAGGCTTTGTCCGCCGAACCCTCTGCCTCTATGCCAGCACGCTCACAGGCCTCAATCGACAAGACTCAACCCGCAACTCCCAACCCTCAACCCGTAACGCCAAATGACTGCTGAGCACGACCGACTCGACGCCTCGGAGGCCCGCGAGGCCGACTGGAAGAAATGGGGCCCCTACCTCGCCGAACGCGCCTGGGGCACCGTCCGCGAGGACTACAGCGCCACCGGCGAGGCCTGGGAGCACTTTCCGCACGATCACGCCCGCAGCCGCGCCTACCGCTGGAACGAGGACGGCCTTGCCGGTTTCTGCGACCGTGACCAGATCGTCTGCCTCGGGCTCGGGCTCTGGAACGAGCGCGATCCGATCCTCAAGGAGCGCCTCTTCGGCGTCACCGGCACGCAGGGCAACCACGGCGAGGACGTGAAGGAATATTACTACTACCTCAACGCCACGCCGACCCACTCGTACGCGAAGATGCTCTACAAGTACCCGCAGGTCGAATACCCGTACGCCGACCTCGTCCACGAAAACGAGCGGCGCGGCAAAGAGGCGCCGGAGTATGAGCTCGTGGATGCGATCGGCGACGCGCTGAAGGCGGGCCGCTACTTCGACGTGTTCGTGGAGTACGCGAAGGCGGGCGAAGAGGACCTTTTGTGCCGCATCACGGCGCACAATCGCGGCCCCGACGCCGCGCCGCTGCACCTGCTGCCCCACATCTGGTTCCGCAACACGTGGTCGTGGACGCACGAGGCGGAGCGCCCGCGGATGGAGGCGACCGGCGACCGCGAGATTCGAATCGAACAAGAAGAGCTCGGGGAGCGGTGGTGGTACGTCTCGGCGCCGGACGACGCGACGGTAGAGCTGCTGTTTACGACCAACGAGACGAACCGCGAACGTCTCTACGACGCCCCCAACCCACGTCCCTACGTCAAAGACAGCATCAACGACTGCGTGGTGCATGGAGATACAGGGGCGGTGAACCCCGACCGGAAGGGCACGAAGGCTGCCGCGCACGTCCGCACCGAAGTGCCGGCCGGCGCGGCCCGCACGGTCGAGGTGCGCTTCGCGCCGGAGCGGAAGCAGCGCGCCTTCGTGCACTGCGACCGGCTCATTGACGACCGGCGGGACGAAGCCGACGCGTTCTACGACGCTGTGCAGCGCGACGACCTCTCCGAGGAGGAGACGCGCATCCAGCGGCAGGCCTTCGCCGGGCTGATGTGGACGAAGCAGTTTTACCACTACGACGTGGACCGGTGGCTGGAGGGCGATCCCGCTCAGCCCGACCCGCCGGCGGGCCGCTGGCGCAACCGCGACTGGGCCCACCTCCACAACAGCGATGTCATTTCAATGCCGGACGCCTGGGAGTACCCCTGGTATGCGGCCTGGGACCTCGCCTTCCACATGATTCCGGTCGCCCTCGTCGACGCGGAGTGGGCCAAGCGGCAGATGGTGCTCCTCACCCGCGAGTGGTACATGCACCCCAACGGTCAACTGCCCGCCTACGAGTGGGCCTTCGACGACGTGAATCCGCCGGTGCACGCCTGGGCCGCCTGGCGCGTCTACCAGATCGACCGCAAGCAGAGTGGGGAGGGCGACACCGAGTTCCTGGAGAAGATCTTCCACAAGATGCTCCTCAACTTCACCTGGTGGGTCAACCAGAAGGACCGCGACGGCGACAATGTCTTCCAGGGCGGTTTCCTGGGACTCGACAACATCGGCGTCTTCGACCGGAGTCAGGAGCTCCCCACGGGCGGGCACCTGGAGCAGGCCGACGGCACGGCGTGGATGGGCATGTTTTGCCTCAACATGCTGGCGATGGCGCTGGAGCTGGCGAAGACGAAGCCGGCCTACGAGGACGTGGCGACGAAATTCTTCGAGCACTTCGTCTACATCGCCGACTCCATCAACAGCC
>JAHENO010000054.1 GCA_018609945.1 Haloarculaceae archaeon
CGAGAAGAGCGAGATCGCACGCACCTACCGGTACGTGGTGCGCGAACTCGGTCTCGAGGTCAAGCCGGCCGACCCCGAGAGCTACGTGCCCCGCTTCGTCTCGGACCTGGACCTCTCGGAGGAATCCGAGCGCCGGGCCCGCCAGTTGCTGACCAACGCCAAGGAACAGGGCGTCCACTCCGGCAAGTCGCCGGTCGGCCTCGCGGCGGCGGCAGTCTACGCGGCCGCGCTCCTGACCAACGAGAAGACCACCCAGGCCGCTGTCAGCGAGGTGGCTGACATCTCCGAGGTCACCATCCGGAACCGCTACCACGAACTCCTCGAGGCCGAGCAGGACATCCCTGTCGCCTGACGGGACCGTAGATTTTTGCCCCCGGTGTCCGGTACTCGACGCATGGACTTCGAGGCGTTCGTGCTCGCAGCCTCGACCGCAGACCTCGACGACGAGCCACGAGCACGGGAACACGCCGACGCCGTCGAGTTCCGGATGGATCTCGCCGCCGACCCCCTCGGACAGCTGGCCGGTTACGACGGCGAGTTACCGCTGCTCGTGACGAACCGGGTCCAGGCGGAAGGCGGGGAGGCGTCCGACAACACCGAGCGACTTGAGAAACTCGAGTCGGCACTCGAGTATCCACACGTCGAAGCCGTCGATGTCGAACTCGACGCGGTCCGCGAGGGCGAGGGCGAGCGGATCGTCGGGGCGGCTCGCGAGCGGGACCTCCCGGTCGTGGTCTCGACCCACGACTTCGACAGCACCCCGGACTCCGAACGGCTGCGGTCGCTGCTCGCCGCGGCTGCCGAACACGGCGACGTTGGTAAACTCGCGGTCACCGCAGTGACGGCCGACGACGTGCTGGACCTGTTTCGCGCGACGTGGGAGCTGACCTGTCGGGGCTCGACGGTAGCGACGATGGCGATGGGCGAGGCCGGGCGACACTCGCGGGCCGTGGCACCGCTGTACGGCTCGCGGATCGGGTACGCGCCGGTCGACCCCGCCGACGCGACCGCCCCCGGACAGTACGACCTCGTGACGCTCGCGGGCCTTCTCGACGCGCTCGACCCCGATGGAGCCCGGCGCCAGCGTCCGGACCCGTCGGACACAACATTTTAATTGACCCGCGAACGCACCTTGGAACAGTGTTCGGCAGCCAGTCGCGCCAAACGCGGCGCAAGCGCCCCTGGCTAGCGGTGCTGCTGGCGTTCATCTATCCTGGCCTGGGACACGTCTACCTCCGGAAGTGGGGGCGTGCACTGCTGTGGTTCGCGGTGATCATCGCGTCGACGATGGTCCTGATTCCGGACGACGCAGCCCCCTCGGGGCTGTCGGTCGAGTCGATCGTGGCCTCTGCGGAGGCGATCCCGGTCGAGGTGAGCGTGTTCATCCTCGCGCTGTCGTTGCTGAGCGTCCTCGACGCCTACTGGCTGGCGACCCGGGTCAACGAGATGGCCCAGCCGGCGACCGACGAAGGGGGACAGGTGCAGGCCGAGGACTGTCCCCACTGCGGGAAGGAACTCGACGAGGATCTGGATTTCTGCCCGTGGTGTACCGAGCGGCTGGTCGAACCGGACGAGGACGAACCGACCGCCGGCTGATACGTCTCCGGAGCCCGACGAGTCTCCTCCCGTCGGTTCACTGCTCGATGATGCTCTCCTCGACGGCCTCGCCGAAGTGCCGGGCTGTCGCCTCGTAGTAGAGGAGGATATCGTCGCCCGCCTCCAGGTCGGTGATGGCGGTCCGACCCCCCTCGCGGGTGTGGACCTTGATGGTCTCTGCGTTCTGGAGGAGCGTCTCGACGCGGTCGCCGTCCGCGGTTTCGGCCTGGACGCGGAACATCGGCCGCTTTTCGATTTTAGCACGGCCGACCACCGCCTCGCGGGTGTCCCCGTCGGTGTCGACGACCTGGACCTCGGTTCCGGCACCGACCTCAGAGAGGTACTTCGTCTCGCCGCCGGGGACGCGGACGTAGGCGTGGACTGCGCCGGCGTTGACGCGGAAGGGACGGGAGGCGACGTACGGCGACTCGGCGGTCTCGGCGTGGACGAAAAAGAGTCCCCGCGAGAGTGACCCGACGAGCATCCCCTCGTCGTGGTCCATCATGGAGCCCGTGTCGATGCAGACGCGGTCGGCGGAGCCGGTGCGCTCGACTGTCGTCACGGTCGCGTACTCCAGGTCCAGCGTCTCGCGGTCGGCGGCGTCCCGGACCTCGACGGTCTCGCGGATCTCGTCGGGGTCGTCCGTGTCGAGCAGGACGGCGTCCGCACCGAGTTCCAGCGTCTCGTAGGCCGTCCGGGCCTCCTCGGCGGTCTGGACGCCCGCAACCAGCGTCGTCTCGTCGCCGATGCGGGCGATGAGGTTCTCCAGGGGGATGATCTGCCAGTCCTCGCCGACGACGATCGTGTACTCGGCCTCGCTGGCGACCTCGGCGGCGAACGTCTCGTACTCCTCGTCGAGGATGCGAACGTACCCGCCCTTGGGGGTCGGGCCGTCCTGGCGGAGCGCGGAGAGGTCGGCCGATCCCGAGTAATCCGGCGGTAACGAGACGGTGCCGTCACCCTCGCCGTCCTTGCCGACGACGGTGGCGTCGGCCTCGGAGCCCTCCCGTTCGGCTTCGAGGACGTGGACGTCGTCGCCGGCGAAGGCAGCGACGTTGACGTCGCCGAGTTCGCGGACGCGGTCGACGTCGGCCTCGTCGACGAGTACCCAGTCCACGCCGGCCTCCAGTCCGGCAGTGATGCGTCGCTTGCGGTCCTCCCAGTCGCCGACCTCGTCGTCGGCCTTGAGCCAGACGGCGCGTGTCATGTGCGGACGCTCGCGGCCGCGTGGCTTGAACGTGGCGGATTTCCTGACCGACAGTTATCCGTCATCCCGCCGTTCCAGCGCCTCGCGAACCACGCCGTCCGGACTCGAATACCCCCGCCTCGCCGCATACGCGTCCATCTCGGCGAGGAGCGCCCCAGGCAGATCCACCTCGACCGAGACGACCTCCTCGGTGTGAGAGCACATGTGCGGCCGGACGGTCCTGGCCGGCATAAGTCTGGTGTGGTCGTCGGACGCCTGGCTGACGCCCGGTATGTTGCCCCCCGAGCCATCTCGACGTCCGCGACAGGGCTACCGGTCTCGGGTGACACACCGCCGCATATCACAACCATTAGGGGGCGGTCAGCCGAGGTGGCAGGTACGTGGACGCTCATGGAGAAGGCGCTGTGGTATCTGATAGCAGGCACGCGGGGTGGTGAGAACCGCGCCCGCATCATCAGGCACCTGCTGGAGCGCCCGCGCAACCCGAACCAGCTCGCCGAGGAACTGGAACTCGACTACAACACCGTCAAACACCATCTCGACATGCTCGAAGAACACGACGTGGTCGAACCCAGCGGGGACGACTACGGGGCCTTGTACTTCGCCACCGACCGGTTCGAACACCACAGGGAAACGTTCGAGGAGATCACCGAACACCTGGAGTAGACCATGGCTATGAGTACACAACTCCTCGTTGCAGGCGGACTATCGGTTCTCAACGCGATCCTCCTGGCTGTCCTCACCGTCATCTGGGCCCGGAACTACCGGACCTTCCGGACACCCCTCGTTCTGGGACTGGTCGCCTTCGCCGTCGTCCTCCTGGTCGAGAACCTCGTCGCCATCTACTTCTCCTTCAGCATGAACATGCTCTATGCCGCCACCCCGGCGGTGCATACGGTCGTGGCCGTCCTCCGCGCACTCCAGTTCGTCGCCATCGCCATCCTGCTGTTCGTCACCTGGAAGTAGCCCACCGGGGAGAGAGGCTCGCCGCTATCAGACTTCGACCGCGAGGCCCGACCGCTCGATGGCCTCGCTGGCGCTGGCGTCGTCGTGGACCACGGCGGCGACGGCCGCCGCGATCGCACCGGGGTCGTCGTGTTGGAAGATCGACCGGCCCATCGAAACACCGGCAGCACCGGCGTCCATCGCCCCGCGGACCATCGCCAGCGTCTCCTCGTCCGTGCCCTTGCTCCCGCCGGCGATGACCACCGGGAGCCGCGTCGACTCGACGACCCGCTCGAAGGTCTCGGGCGTGCCCGAGTAGGCGGTCTTGATGAGGTCGGCACCCAACTCCTCGCCCAGGCGGGCGGCGTGGCCCAGGTCCTCCGCGAACGCCGCGGGGTCGTCGTCACGGACGTCGTGACCGCGGGCGTAGGTCATTGCCAGGGTGGGCATCCCCAGGCGGTCGGCCGCGCTCGTCACCTCGCTCAACTGGGTGATCTGGTCGGGTTCGTACTCGCTGCCGACGTTGATGTGAAAGGAGACTGCGTCGGCGCCGGCCCGGACGGCGCCCTCGACGGTACCGGTCGGGCGCTTGTCCATCTCGTCGGGCCCGATTGTCGTCGACCCGTTGAGATGAACGATGTATCCTGCGCCGTTCTTGTTGCCGTGGACGCGAGGGGCGATGCCCCGCTGTGTGAGGACCGCGTCGGCGCCGCCCCCGGTCACGGCGTCGATCGTCGACTCGATGTCCGCCAGCCCCTTGACTGCGCCCATGGTGATGCCGTGGTCCATGGGCACGATGACGTGTCGCCCCCCTGTGCCGATTCGCTCCAGCCGTGCGTGCTTCCCTGCTGTCATAGTGTGTGAGTGTGTGGCAAGAAGCGTAATGTTCGTTCCGGTTGCAGGTCGGATGTGCTTGTGGGTCGGGTGACGGTCACCCCTGCTCGGCTTCGAGTTCCTCGACGCCACGCAACGCACCCGCTTTCAGTTCGCGTGCCTTCTCTTCGAGGCGCGCCGCGACTTCCTCGGTCGTGTCGTCGTTCTCTTGGCCCTCGGCAACGATGTCGACCAGCGCGCTCCCGACGATGATCCCGTCTGCGCCCGCGCGGACGATCCGCTCCGCGTGCTCGCCGGTCTTGATGCCGAAGCCGACGGCCTTGGGCACGTCCCAGTCCGCGATGCGGGCGAGTGACTCCGCCGTGTGATCCGAGACGTCGTCGCGTGCACCCGTCGTCCCGAGGCGCGCCTGGACGTAGACGTACCCCGAGACCTGCTCGCGCATCCGGTCGAGTCGCTCCTCGGTGGTCGTGGGCGCGACCAGAAAGACCAGATCGAGCCCGAACTCGTCACAGGCCGCCCGGAGCGGTCCCGCCTCCTCGGCGGGGAGGTCGGGCACCACGAACCCCTCGATGCCGACCTCGGCGGCACGCTCGACGAACGGCCTCGGTCCGCCCTGAGTACCGTACTGGTAGATGAGGTTGTAGTAGGTCATACAGACCAGCGGCACGTCGACAGCGAGGTCCTCGACGAACTCGAAGTACCGCTCGGGGGTCATGCCCGCGTCGAGCGCGCGGACGATCGCTTCCTGGATGGTCGACCCCTCCGCGATCGGCTCGGAGAAGGGCAATCCGAGTTCGATGACGTCGGCGCCACCGCGGGCCAGCGCCTCGACGCACGCCAGTGACTGCTCGTAGCTCGGATCGCCCGCCGCGAGGTACGGCACGAAGGCCGGCCCGTCGGCGAACGCCCGCTCCAGCCCCATCAGAGGCCACCTCCGAGTTCGCGGAACAGGGCCATGTCGGGCGCCGTGTCGAGATCGCGGTTGCCGGTCTCCTCGACGACCGTCTCGAGATCCTTGTCACCCCGTCCCGAGACGTTCACGACGACGAGGTCGCCGAGTGCGTCGGCGTGTTCCTCCAGGTATCCGAACGCGTGGGCCGTCTCCAGGGCCGGGATGACCCCCTCCTCCCGGGAGAGGCGGTGGAACGCTTCGAGGGCGTCGTCGTCGTCGACGTTCACGGCGTGGACCCGTCCCTCGTCGACGAGGTGAGCCAGTTCCGGACCGACGCCGGCGTAGTCGAGGCCGGCCGAGACGCTGTGTGACTCCATGATCTGGCCGTCCGAGTCCTGGAGGACCTTCGTCCGGGCGCCGTGGAGGACGCCCTCCTCGCCAG
>JAHENO010000055.1 GCA_018609945.1 Haloarculaceae archaeon
CCACGTCCTGCTGGGCCGCCCGTTCGGCAACGTAGACGTCGCCGACCGGCGTGCGCGTGGTCTCGACGCCATCTGCGGCGAGGGCGTCCTCGACGGCAAGGCTCGTGTCGACGGGGACGGCCACCCGCTGGCCCCGCCCGGTGGCCTCCCGACCGAAGATGGCCAGCAACACGTCACCGGGGAGGAAGTCCCCGTCGGCCGTCACCGCCCGCATCCGGTCGGCGTCGCCGTCGTGAGCGATACCGAGGTCGGCGTCGGTGTGTTCGACGGTGGCCCGCAGCGTCTCGCAGTTCTCGGCGGTCGGCTCGCTCGGCCGGCCCGGGAACGACCCGTCGGGCTGGGCGTTCAGCGTCTCGACGGCACAGCCCAGATCGGTGAGGGCGTCGACAGTCACCCCGCCAGCGCCGTTGCCGACGTCGACCACGACCGAGAGATTGCCCTCGACGTCGACGCGGTCGAGGAGTGCTTCGCGGTGCCGGTCCCGGCCGTTCAGGGAGCGACGGTCGCCCAGACCGTTCCACGGTGCGAGGTCGGCGGCGTCCGCCCGGACGCGCTCGGCGATCCGGTCGCGTAGCGTCGCGTCGAAGGCCTGGCCGCTGGGCTGCCAGAGTTTGATGCCGTTGTCCGGCGGCGGATTGTGCGAGGCGGTGACCACGACTCCGGCGTCGGCCCCCTCCCAGGCGACGCTCCGTGCGACAGTCGGGGTCGCCGCGACGCCGAGGTCGAACACGTCGGTGCCCGACTCGCGCAGGCCGGCCGCCAGCGCGTCGGTCAGGAGGTGGCCACTCTCGCGTGGGTCCCGGCCCACCACGACCCGTTCGGCGTCGATCCCGAGTGCCCGTCCGACGCGGAGCGCGAGATCCGCCGTGACGGCGTCGCCGACGGGACCGCGGATGCCACTCGTTCCGAACATCACTCGGGAGTCCACTCGCAAGCGTCGCCCGCCGTCAGGTTCTCCGCCTCGATGTGTGCCGACAGACACGCGTAGTTACAGAAGTACGATGGCGACCCGCACCCGTCGGTGCAGTCCCGCACACAGATGGGATCGTGGTCGAAAATCAGCGAGTCACAGTAGGCACAGGTCTGGTCCCGGTCCGGTGTGTCGAACGTCGCGGCCATACGGTCCCGAGAACGCCGAGCGTCCAGAAACTTTCGTTCCGGGGGGCTTTTGCGGGTGCCCGCCGAGGGGGGGCGTATGGACGCCGACGAACGGGAAGCGGCAAAGCGGCGAGCGGGCGAAAGCGCGGCCGCGTCTGTCGAGGATGGCATGGTCGTCGGCCTCGGAACCGGGTCGACGGCTGCTCAGGCCATCCGGGCGCTGGGCCGGCGCGTCGACGTGGGCCTCGACATCCGGGGCATCCCGACCTCCTTCCGGGCCCGAAAGCTGGCCCGGGAGGCAGGCATCCCGCTGACGAGTCTCGATGAGGCCACCCCTGACGTCGCTATCGACGGTGCCGACCAGGTAGCCGGCGGAGATCTCGTCAAGGGCGGTGGGGCGGCACACGCCCGGGAGAAAGTCGTGGACGCTGCAGCCGACCGGTTCCTGGTCGTGGTCGACCCGACGAAGGAGGTCGAGACGCTCGATTGCGCCGTACCCGTCGAGGTGCTCCCGGACGCGCGGACCACCGTCGCGGCTGCGGTGCGCGACCAAGGCGGCGAACCCACGCTCAGGGCGGCACAGCGCAAGGACGGCCCCGTCGTCACGGACAACGGCAATCTCGTCCTGGACTGTGACTTCGGAACGATCCCGAACCCGGGTCGGCGTTCAGCCGACATCGCGGCCGTCCCAGGTGTCGTCGAGCACGGGCTGTTCGTCGGACTCGCAGACGAGATACACGTCGGGCGCCGGAGCGGCGCCGAGGTCCGTGACGTGTAACGGGACCAATCAGGTCCGAGAAGGCGTCGGCGCTACAGGTCTCGCGGCTGGACTGTCTTGCGGTCGTTCGCCTCGGCGCGCGCTGCGGCGTCCTCGAGTAGCTCCTCGACTTCGTCGTCGAGTGCCCCGTAGAAGTCGGACGCGACGTTCATGTCATCGAGCTTTTCCTTTACGGCTGCCTTAACGATGAGGTCTGCCATACAGAGTCCCGTTCCAATGGACAGGTTAAAAACTTTCCCGTTTCCGGGCGCTCAGACCGCTATTAACGGGAATCTGAGTCTTTGGACTCGACCGTTACACAGGAGTGTCCCCGCGACGTAGGCGGACGCATGCGAGACATCCTGGAGGCACTCGCCGCGGGCGAACTCACTCCCGGGGCCGCCGAATCCAGGCTTCGGGGGTACGCGACCACCGGCGCTGGGCGGTTCGACGCCGCTCGCGAACGTCGGAGCGGGGTTCCCGAGGCCGTTCTCGGGGACGGAAAGACACCCGAGGAAGTGGCGGACCTGGTCGCGACCAGCCTCGAAACGACAGGTCGTGGCCTGGCGACGCGACTCGAGAACCGGCACGTCGCCGCCACCCGTGCCAGACTGGACGACGAACACCCGGACGCCACAGTCGAGACGGACGAGCGGGCAGGCCTGCTGGTGGCCCACGGCCCGGAGTTCGAACCGCCCGATCTGGCGGCGA
Organism: Haloarculaceae archaeon; assembly: GCA_018609945.1. GTDB lineage: Archaea > Halobacteriota > Halobacteria > Halobacteriales > Haloarculaceae > SW-9-67-25. The sequence continues at coordinate 2,567 of JAHENO010000055.1, forward strand.
GTGTCGCCGTGGTCACGGCGGGGACGGCCGACGCGGTGCCGGCAGCCGAGGCTGCGACCATCGCTGCCGAAATGGGAGCGAGCATCTCCCGCGTAGACGACATCGGGGTGGCCGCACTGACGCGCCTCACCGACCGCGTCGAGGAACTCCGCACACACGACGTCCTCGTCGTCGCGGCCGGCCGCGAGGGAGCGCTCCCGACGGTCACCGCGGGGCTGGTCGACGTTCCGGTCGTCGGGTTACCCGTCTCCACGGGCTACGGCCACGGCGGCGACGGCGAGGCCGCCCTCTCGGGAATGCTCCAGTCCTGCACGGCGCTGACGGTGGTGAACGTGGACGCGGGCTTCACCGCCGGCGCGCAGGCGGGGCTGATCGCCCGGGGACTCGACGCGGCCCGGAGAGGCGACGACTCCGAGCGGGACCCGACGGATGACTGACGCGGGCTACGAGGTCGCCGCCGGAGTCGAGCTGCCCGACCGGTCGGGGCAGTACGTCTACGTCCTCCGGTGTGCGGATGGAACGTTATATACTGGCTACACGACCGACGTCCGGCGGCGGATTGCCGAGCACGCTGCCGGCGAGGGGGCGAAGTACACCCGCGGCCGCACGCCCCTCGAACTCGTCCACGTCGAGTCGTTCGACGCCCGCCCGGCAGCGATGGCTCGCGAACACGAAATCAAACGACTCGACCGCACCGAAAAGTTGGCACTCGTCTCCCCCTGATCGCAGTCCGCCAACGGTATGCTTCGGAAGGGAACGGGGGCGGCCGAAAGAGATCCCCAGATACCCAAATATTTTGGGCACAATCGTATTCCCCAGTCCACTCCTACGAAACGATGCCGGCAGAGGGACGCCGGCCGTCCACGATGCCCGAGTGCAAACACTGCGGCGCGCACGTCTCAGATCGGTTCGCGCGCGTCTTCGCCGACGAGCGCGGCCGCGTCTACGCCTGTCCGAGCTGTTCAGCCAACGCCGGAATCGCGGAGGTTGCGAGACAGCGCGCCCGGAACGTGTGATTGTGTAGGTCCCGCGGACCCCGTTCTGGCTACCGCCGAACCCTCGTCTCCGACGGGGGGATTTTAATGCTGCCGCCGCACAGAGTCGACCATGGACGAGACCGGGGCCGAGGTGATCGAGTTCGGCACCGACGGCTGGCGAGCGACGCTCTCCGAGTTCACGACACCGCGTGTGCGGATGGTCGGGCAGGCAGTCGCGACGTATCTCGACGACGAGAGCCGGCAGGGCCCGGTCGCGGTCGGGTACGACGCCCGCGAACACTCCCGCGGGTTCGCCGAGGAACTCGTGCGGGTCCTCGCCGCCGATGGGCGCGACGTGACGCTGGCGAAGCGGGACTGTCCGACTCCGATCCTCGCCTGGACAGTCGCGGACGGCGACTACGCGGGCGGCCTCATGATCACCGCCTCGCACAACCCCCCGGAGTACAACGGCGTGAAGTTCCTCCCGGCCGACGGGACACCGGCGCTCCCGGCAGTCACCGACGCCATCGAGGCCCGCCTGGCCTCGCCGGACCCGGACCCGGACTCGGCCTACGGCAGCGTCGAGGAGCGCGACCTCGTGACGCCCTTCAGCGACCACGCCGTCGCGATGGTGCCCGACGACCTCGACGGGCTGCCGGTGGTCTACGACGCCATGCACGGCAGCGGCCGGGGGGTCACCGACGCGCTCCTCAGGCGCGGCGGGGCGGACGTCCAGCGCATCCGCTGTTCCCAGGACGCCGACTTCGGCGGGACGGCACCCGAGCCCGTCCCGGAGCGCGCGGAGGAACTGGTGGAACGGGTCACCGAGGGCGGGGCTGCGATCGGCTTCATCAACGACGGCGACGCGGACCGCATCGGTGTGGTGACCCCGGAGCGCGGGTTCCTCGACCCGAACGTCTTTCTGGCGGTGCTGTACGACTACCTGCTCGAATCGGAGGACGGCGACGTCGTCCGGACGGTCTCGACGAGCAGCCTCGTCGACCGCGTCGCCGAGGCACACGGACAGTCAGTCCACGAGACGGCAGTCGGCTTCAAGTGGGTCGCCGAGGCGATGGGCGAGTTCGAGGCCCGGTGTGGCGGCGAGGAGAGCGGCGGCTACGGCGTGACCGCACACCTCCGGAACAAGGACGGCGTCCTCGTCGCACTGCTGACGGCGGCGGCGGAGGCCGCCCGCCCGCTCGACGACCGGATCGACGACCTGTTTGCCGCGCACGGCGAGGTATTTCAGGACCGGATCGGCGTCGAGTGCCCCGACGACCGCAAGGAGTCTGTCCTCCGGGACCTCGAAGAATCGCTTCCGGACGCGGTTGCGGGCGTCGACGTCGCGGACGTCAATACTGTGGACGGGTTCAAGATACTGCTTGCCGACGACACGTGGCTGCTCGTCAGGCCCTCGGGAACCGAACCGAAGCTCCGCGTCTACGCGGAGGCCGGTAGCGAGACCAGGGTCGACGAACTGCTGGACGCAGGTCGTGAAATCGTCGAACCGCTCGTATGATTGCGGACCAATAGTAGTCACGCCGCGTGTGGAGTCGGCGAAACGAGCCGGCCATTTATACCCGGGCGGCCACAATCCCCGACCGCCATGACTGAAATCGAAATCGAGTTCTGCGTGCCGTGTGGGCTCTACAGCTACGCGAGGGAGGTCCAGGACGCGGTCATCGAGGAGTACGGCGAACGCATCGACAGCGTTCGGCTCACCACTGGTGACGGCGGCGTGTTCAAGATTTACGCCGATGGAGACCTCATCTGGGACAAGAGTATCTCGGACGATGGGCTGGACCACGACGAAATCCTCGCCGACATCGACGAGTACGTCGGTGTAGAGGCCTGAAGGCTCGTTCCTCGTGTGGTAATAGGGCTATGCCCGGTCCCGTGTTCCGCGACGGTGAGGCTGTCGAGTTGCGCACTGTCGAAGAGGAAGACGTCGACTTCCTCCAGGAGGTTGTGAATCACCCGCAGGTCCGCCCGCACGTCTTCCAGTTCGAGCCGCTGAACCGCCGGCAGGAACGCGAGTGGGTCGAGTCCATCGGCGAGGAGGCTGGCGTTCACTTCGTGGTCTGTGCGGACGGATCGCCGGTCGGGATCACGGGGTTGAACGACCCCGTCGAGCCGTGGGGACTGGCGGAGGCAGGGTACATGATCCATCCCGACCACTGGAACAACGGCTTCGCAACCGACGCCGTCCGGGAACTGTGCGGGTACGCCTTCGACGAGCGCCGGTACCACAAGGTGACTGCGCGCGCCTACGCGACCAATCCCGCTTCGCAGCGCGTGCTGGAGAAGGTGGGGTTCACCGAGGAGGGCGTCTTCCGCGCGGAGGCGTTCGTCGACGGCGACTTTGTCGACGTCTACAGGTACGGGCTGCTGGCCGACGAGTGGGACGAACTGTGAGTCCACCTGAGGTCTGACGAACGGCTTTCGGTCAGTTGTTCGCCGACTCTTTGAGTTCCGCGAACGCGCGCACCGGCATCGCGGCGGTGTCGGCCGCCTTTACCGGGATGGCGTAGAACCGGAATCGTTCACCGTGGAGTGCGTCGAGGCCGCGCAGGTTCTCCACGACGAGGATGTCCTCGTCGAGAAAGGCCGTGTGCGCCGGCCGGTCGAGGTTGCGGTCGTCGTCGACGTTGATCGTATCGACGCCGACGAGCGCGACGTTTTCCGCGACGAGACGGTCGATAAGGGCCTCGGAGATGTACGGATATGACCGGTACGCTTCGGTCCCCCAGTGCTGGTCCCAGCCGAAGTTGAAGAGCACTGCGGCCCCGTCGATCGAGGCGGCGTCGGGAAGTACGGACGGCTCGACGGCGTCGTAGGGTTCTCGGCCGCGCACGTCCACGACAGTTCCGTCGCGTATCAGTTCCGGGAGGCCGAGGTCGCTGATGTCCCGCCTGCCGGGAAAGCGGTGGGCGGGCGCGTCGAGATAGGTCCCGACCGACGTCTGGAACTGCATCTCGGTGATTTCGAACGACGCCCGGCCGTCGAAGGCCGGTCGGGTCTCCTCGTGGGTCCGGAACGGTTCGATCGACGCGGTAAATTCCGTCTCGGTTCCGTCCTCGTCTGACAGCCGGAAGCCCGGCATTCCGTCGTGGAACTCGTGGGTCAGATCGACGAACTCACCCATGATAGCCCCGATTTCTCCGCCTAAAGTAAAAACGACGATTGTGCCGCGGGACAGTCACCTGACGCCCCGATAGCGGTCTGATTCCGGAATCCGAGAGATATCGAACCCGAGTGCGTCCCAGAACGCGCGGACGCCTGGATCGAACGCCGCGACGAGACGGTCACGGCGCTGGCTCGCAGCCTCGACGAGCGCGGTGCCGATGCCCTGGTTCCTGCGCCGCCGCCGGACAGCGATGGCCGTAATCTCCTCGCCATCGAGGACCACCGCGCCGAGTATCCGCTCGCTGTCGGATCTGTCCCCGGCCGCTGTCGACCCGTTGTGTCCCTCCACAGTGACTGCGACGAGGGTGTCGCCCCGCGCGAGTGCTGCATTCACTGCTTCTCTGTCCGTCGCCAGCGCGCTCCCGTCGAGGACGTTCAGTACGTCGGTTAGCTCCGTGACATTCGCTTCGCGGACCCGGACGCGCGTACCCCTGGTCACGTCGCCCCCTCCCGCAGGTCGTCCAGCACGTCGAACACCTCGTCTACGGACGGACGGTCGAACGTCGACCGGCCGGCGTAGCTCCAGACCACTTCCGGTCCGTTCGGGCGTTCCGTCACGACGACCACCTCGGGCATCCGCCCGATGAAGTCACTCAGGTCGCCAAGAAATCCGAAGCGGACCGGCTGGTCGAACGTCTCGTCGGCCGCCGCGTCCGGATCGGCCAGCAGTGGGTAGGGCAGGTCGTACCTCTCCTGCCAGGACTGGACCGTCTCGCGGGGTTCGGGGACGACCGAAACGACCGCAGCGTTGCGATCCCGGAAACCGTCGTACCGGTCGGCGACCCGCTGGACCTGCTTGCGGCAGTTGGTACAGCGGTGGTCCCGCTGCAGGTAGATGACGACGAAGTCGTGTTCGGTCACGAACTCCGAGAGCGCGAGCGGGTCCGGCCCCGGGCCGACGTTGGGCAGCGAGAAGTCGACGGTCGCCCTGGTCCGTGCCATGTCCGGAGTTGGTGCCGGGAGATGGTTTACCTGACGCTTCCGTGCAGACTGACGGTCATCCGATCGGGTCGGATCGGTCCGGCCCGGACTGGACGGGCCGGCCCGGCACTCGGGGGACTTATGACCGCCCCGCCACTCCACCCCCGCATGAGCGAGGCCGACGCGGTGCCCGGCAATCGAGAGGAGATCTGGCTGGAGAAGTACCGCCCCGAGCGGCTGGCGGACATCGTCGGCCACGAGGCAATCGTCGAGCGCCTGGAGAGTTACGTCGAACGCGACGACCTCCCCCACCTCCTGTTTGCGGGGCCGGCGGGTGTCGGGAAGACGACGGCCGCGATCGCGGTCGCTCGCGAACTCTACGGGGAGGACTGGAACGAGCACTTTCTGGAGTTGAACGCCTCTGACGAGCGCGGTATCGACGTGGTTCGGGACCGCATCAAGTCCTTCGCGCGCACCTCCTTCGGGGGCGTCGATCACCGCATCATATTCCTCGACGAGGCAGACGCACTCACGTCAGACGCCCAGTCGGCACTCCGGCGGACGATGGAGCAGTTCTCGAACAACGTCCGTTTCATCCTGTCGTGTAACTACTCGTCCCAGATCATCGACCCGATCCAGTCGCGGTGTGCAGTCTTCCGGTTCTCGCCGCTGTCCGACGCGGCCGTGGACGAACAGATCCGCCGGATCGCGGCGAACGAGGACATCGAACTGACAGACGACGGGGTGGAGGCGCTCGTCTACGCCGCCGACGGCGACATGCGCAAGGCGATCAACGGTCTGCAAGCCGCCGCGGTCACGGGGGGCGTCGTCGACGAGGACGCCGTCTTCGAGATTACGAGCACCGCTCGCCCGGAGGACATCCGGGAGATGGTGACGCTGGCCCTCGACGGGGACTTCACGGCGGCGCGGTCGCGGCTGGACGACCTCATCACGTCGGAGGGGATCGCCGGCGACGACATCGTCGACCAGCTCCACCGGTCCGTCTGGGAGTTCGACCTCGACGACCAGGCGGCGGTTCGGCTGCTGGACCGCATCGGCGAGGCCGACTACCGCATCACCGAGGGTGCCAACGAGCGGATACAACTGGAAGCGTTGCTCGCGTCCCTGGCGCTGGAAGAATAACCGGGCGCCTTCGGAACAGTTTTATCGGCAGGTAGGCCACCATAGACCAACGAATGAGCGACCTCGAGGAGGAGTACCGTCTCGAGTACTTCGAGGAGAACGGCTTCGAGCGACGGGAGTGTCCGGAGTGTGGGGCGCACTTCTGGACGCGCGACGAGGCGCGCGAGCTCTGCGGGGAGCCACCCTGCGAACCGTACGGCTTCATCGACAATCCCGGGTTCGACGAGGAGTACAGTCTGGAGGAGATGCGCGAGGCGTTCCTCTCGTTTTTCGAGGAGCGCGGCCACGAGCGTATCGACCCCTATCCCGTGGCGGCGAACAGGTGGCGCGACGACGTGCTGTTGACCCAGGCGTCCGTCTACGACTTCCAGCCCCTGATTACGTCGGGGACGACGCCGCCGCCGGCCAACCCACTCACCATCAGCCAGCCCTGCATCCGGATGCAGGACATCGACAACGTCGGGAAGACTGGTCGGCACACGATGGCCTTCGAGATGATGGCCCACCACGCGTTCAACGCGCGGGAGGACCTCGAGGACCCGGACCAGTACGCCTACCAGGGGGAGGTCTACTGGAAGGACCAGACGGTCGCGTACTGCGACGAACTCCTCCAGGAGATGGGGGTCGACCCCGAGGAGGTCACGTACATCGAGGACCCGTGGGTCGGCGGGGGGAACGCTGGCCCCGCGATCGAGGTCATCTACCGGGGACTGGAACTGGCGACGCTCGTGTTCATGTCCATGGAACAGGACCCCGACGGCGAGTTCCTGATGAAAGACGGGAACCGCTACTCGAAGATGGACACGTACGTCGTGGACACCGGCTACGGGCTGGAGCGGTGGACCTGGATGTCCCAGGGCACACCCACGGTCTACGAAGCGGTCTATCCGGAGATGATCGACTTCCTGACCGACAACGCCGGCATCGAGCACGCGGACGAGGAGGCGGCCATCGTCCACGACGCGGCGCGGCTGGCGGGCAATCTCGACATCGACGACGTCGAGGACGTCGAGGCCGCGCGCGGCGACATCGCCGCCGAACTCGGCGTCGACGTCGACCGCCTCCGCGAGCTGATCGAGCCGCTGGAGACGGTCTACGCGATAGCGGACCACTGCCGGACGCTCGCGTACATGCTCGGCGACGAGATCGTCCCGTCGAACGTCGGGACGGGGTACCTGGCGCGGATGGTCCTCCGGCGGACCAAACGGCTCTGTGACAGGGTCGGCGTCGACGCCCCGCTGGACGAACTCGTGGATATGCAGGCAGAGCGCCTCGGCTACCGGAATCGCGACACGGTCCGCGATATCGTCCGCACCGAGGTCGAGAAGTACCGGGAGACCCTCGACCGCGGCACCCGGAAAGTCGAGGGACTCGCCGCCGAATACCGCGAGCGCGGCGAACCCATTCCGGTCGATGAACTCGTCGAGCTGTACGACTCACACGGCGTCCACCCGGACATCGTCGAGGACATTGCCGCCGAGCGGGGCGTCTCCGTCGAGGTGCCCGACGACTTCTACGCGCTGGTCGCCGACCGCCACAGCAGCGGCGAGGAAGACGAAGACGGCGGGACCGATCAGTTCGACACCGAGCGCTTCGAGGGGCTCCCCGAGACCGACCGTCTCTACTACGAGGACCAGGAACGCTTCGAGTTCGAGGCGGTCGTCCTCGACGTGTTCGAGCGCGAGGACGGCTACGACGTGGTGCTCGATCAGACGATGTTCTATCCGGAGGGCGGCGGGCAGCCGTCCGACCACGGCACGCTCTCCACGGACGACACGACAGTCGAAGTGACCGACGTCCAGAACGTCGACGGCGTGATCGTCCACCGGACCGACGGCGACCCGGGGACCGGCGAGATCGTCCGCGGGCAGGTGGACAGCGGTCGGCGGCGCCGGCTGATGCGCCACCACACCGCCACGCACATCGTGGGCCACGCGGCCCGGCAGGTCCTCGGTGACCACGTCCGCCAAGCCGGCGCACAGAAGTACACGACGAGCGCACGCCTGGACGTCAAACACTACGAATCGATCACCCGCGAGGAGGTCAGGGAGATCGAACGCGTCGCGAACGACCTCGTGATGGAGAACGCTCCGGTCACCCAGCAGTGGATCGACCGCAACGACGCGGAATCCGAGTACGGGTTCGACATCTACCAGGGCGGTATTCCCGGGGGCGAACAGATCAGGCTGATTCACGCCGGCACGGACACGCAGGCCTGTGGCGGGACACACGTTACCCGGACTGGCGATATCGGCACGATAAAGCTGCTTGGCACCGAGCGCATCCAGGATGGGATCGTCCGGCTCACCTACGCCGCCGGCGACGCGGCCATCGAGGCCACCCAGGAGACCGAGGACGCTCTCTACGAGACCGCCGAGGTTCTCGACGTCGACCCAACGGAAGTCCCCGAGACGGCCCGGCGCTTCTTCGAGGAGTGGAAAGAGCGGGGCAAGCGCATCGAGGAGCTGAAGGAGGAACTGGCGGCCGTCCGGGCCGGCAGCGACGACGCCGGCAAGGAGGTCGACCTCGACGGGACGACAGCGGTCGTCCGGCGTCTCGACGGCGACATGGACGAACTGCGGGCGACGGCGAACGCGCTCGTCGAGGATGGCAGGGTCGCCGTCCTGGGCTCCGGCGCGGACGGCGCTCAGTTCGTGGTCGCAGTGCCGGAGGGAGTGGCCGTCGACGCTGGCGAGGTGGTCGGCGAGCTCGCAGGGCTGGTCGGCGGTGGCGGCGGCGGCCCGCCCGACTTCGCACAGGGTGGCGGCCCCGACACGGACCGCCTCGACGACGCGCTCGAGGAAGCGCCCGCAATCCTCCGTCAGGTGCTGAACGCCTGAGTGTGGCGTATGCCGACCGCCACGCGGGACGGTGTCGACCTCTACTACGAAACCGCGGGAACCGGCGGGACCGTCGCGTTCGTCAACGACGTCGGGTACGGCGCGTGGCTGTGGGGCTGGCAGCACGGCCCCATCACGAGGGGTCACGAGACGCTCGTCTGGGACCTGCGGGGCACCGGCCGCTCGGACGCGCCGCCAGGCCGCTACGACGTCGACACGCTGGCGGCGGATTTCGAGACGGTTCTCACAGCTGCGGGCGTCGACCGGGCCCACGTCGTTGGCGCCGGTCTCGGCGGGATGGTCGCACTCCGCCACGCGAGTATCTCAGGGCGCACCCGGACACTGGCGCTATTTGACGCTGCCGCGAGCGGCGACGCTATCGACGAACCCGCACTGCGTGCGCTCCATCCACCGTCGAAGAATCGCGACGCGCTACGGGAGTCGCTCGACGGAGCACTCTCGCCGGCGTTTCGTGAGGAGCGTCCCGACCTGGTAGCGCAGATCTGCGACTGGCGGGCCGACGAGGACGCGGATTCCGACGCGAGTCGGGCGCAAGTCGCGGCCGCGCTGTCGTTCGAGGCGAGCCAGCTGTACGAACTCGACAAGCCGACACTCGTCGCACACGGCCTCGAGGACCCCGTCGTGCCGGTCGACGCGGGCCGGCAGCTGGCCGGGGAGCTACCTGTCGCCACGTTCGAGGCTGTCGAGGGACGACACCTCTGTTTCGTCGAGCACGCGGGCGCTGTCACCGACCGGCTTGTGGCCCATCTGGAGGCACACCGGCTGTGAGGCGTCACAGTTCGGCACGCAGATGGGTCCCGTTCGTCGCCGGCAGATACCACCGCCGATGCGGGAGTTTTTAATCGTCGCCCGTCTTTGTCAGCGTAATGAGCGGACTGCGAATCGCCCTGTTGAACGCGGCCCACGACGGGGACCACACGAGGCGGAACTTCCGACGCGAGGTGGACGCCGACCTCGTCGAGTACAACGTGACCGACCGCGAACTGCCGGAAGCTATGGCGTTCGACGCGTGTATCGTCACGGGCTCGCGTGCCTCAGTCTACTGGGACGAGCCCTGGATCATGGACCTCAAGCGGTACGTCGGCGACGCCGTCGAGAGCGGATTGCCGTGTCTCGGCGTCTGTTACGGGCACCAGCTGCTCGCCGACGTTCTCGGCGGGAGTGTCGAGAGCATGGACGAGTACGAGATCGGCTACCGTACGGTCGAACAGGACGGCGAGAACGCGTTGCTGGCAGACGTCGACGATGAATTCACTGTGTTCACGACTCACTCCGACCGCGTCGTCGAGGCCCCGCCAGGCGCGACGGTCTTCGCCCGCAACGATTACGGCATCCACGGCTTCCGGAAGGGCGACGTCTTCGCCGTCCAGTTCCACCCCGAGTACGACATGGAGACGGCCAGGGAAGTGTCGACCGGGAAAGACGACATTCTCCCCGACGAGAAGCTACAGCGCGTTCTCGACGGGATCACAGCCGAAAACTACGCGGCCGCCTGCGAGGCCAAACGGCTGTTCGACAATTTCACCCAGTACGTCCGTCACCAGCGTCGGCACAGCCGCGAGGCGACGGCCGCGGACGACTGATAGCGACAGCGACCCGTACGAGCGAGCGACGCCACCCGTCGGCCCGACTCGTCAGAACGTGACTGGGACTGCAGCAAGATTAAAGAACGGTGGCCTCGATTGACAACTGAACTTCGATGACAGGTCCGGGGACGCCGTCTGGTCGAGAGGCGAGGCGGTCGGAGGTGCCAGGCGGTGGCTGACGCCGGCGCCATCCAGGACGCGAGCGAGACGCTCGCGACGTTGCTCGAAGCGAACGTCGAGACAGAACTCCCGGACACGAGCCTCACAGTGGAGCTGACGTCGCCGGACGCGACAAGCGGGTCGAGCAACCCGACGCTGAGTCTGTACCTCTTCAGGGTCACGGAGGACGAACACCTGAGCAGGGTCGACAGACGCGAAATGGACGCCACGACGCTCGAACAGGAGCCGCTCGTGCTGGAACTCAACTACCTGCTGACGGTGTATCCGTCGGGTAACGGCGGCGAGACCAAGCAGATCAAGACCCAGCAGCGGCTCCTCGGGAAGGCGATGCGGGTGCTGCGCGAGAACGCGATCGTCCGTGGCTCGGATCTGAAAGGCTCGCTGACCGAAGAACTCAGGATCACCCGGACCGAGACTGACGAGTCCGTGGTGGACATCTGGAACACGTTCCCGAACACGGCGTATCTCCCGTCGGTGACCTACGCCGTCGGCCCGGTGTCGATCGAGCCGACCGAGACCGAGCCCGCCGGCCGTGTCACGTCGGTGTCTGTCGGGGAGGACGATGACTGAGAGGTTCCAGGCGGTCGAGACCCCGACGGTCTCCCTGGCTCTCGCCGTGAAGCCGGTCGACGCCGTCACTGGCCGTCGACTCCCGTCGGCCACAGTCGAGATCGAAGGCGTCCACCAGTCTCCGGTCACGAACCCGAGCGGCTACCGGCTCTTTCTCTCACCGCCGGTCGTTCTCCCGCCCGATCCGGTCGTCGTCCGGGTCTCCGCCGGACCCGAGTACGTTCCGGGCACCTACGAGATTCCGGCCGGGACGCTCGATCCCCCGGGCAAGCGCGTCGAGGTCTACCCCTCGACCTCCTACTCGTTCGGCCGCGACGCCACGCTCGTCCAGGGCCGGGTCGTGGACGGTCACGGCGACCCCGTCCCCTGGGCGACGGTGGGCATCGAGGGCACCTCGCTCGAAACCCACACCGACACCGACGGGTCGTTCGTGCTGGCGATCGGGGGCATCGCCTCCAGGCCCGACGCACCGGTCAACGCCGTTTTCATGATCGATCCCGACTCAAGCACTCACCCACCCGACGCGGTGCTCGTCGAATCGTCCGGAAGCCTCGAAACCCCGACGCTCCTCGTGAGCCATCCCGAC
>JAHENO010000056.1 GCA_018609945.1 Haloarculaceae archaeon
AACGGGGTATTCGGGCGACTAGATCTCGTCGAGGTGCTCGACGCCTTCCTTGGAGACGTTGCCTTTCGTGATCTCCTCTGGCATCCAGTCCGGCGAGTCGTCGGGTGCCTCCTCCTCCCAGGCCCAGCCCTCGTAGACGTGGACCTTGTGGGTACCCTTCTCGCGGAGCCGGATTTCCTCGGGATCGGCGTCGGCCTCGGAGTCTGCCGGGTCGAGCCGTCGCGCCGCTTTCAGTGCTGCCTGACGGGGTGTCCCGCCGGAGAAGACGCTCGATTCGTCGCCGCCTTCTTCTCGGAGCGCGAAGTTGCGCTTGTCACTGTCTCGTGCCATGGTTTTCACCGCTCCGTGCCAATCCAGCACATGAGCCCATATAAAGATACCCCAAAACCGCCCGACGCTGGTCGGTGGATTTATAAAAGAGCGGTGGTGAGACGGGCCGACACGCCCCGCCTGCGGCCCACGCAAGGGGGCAAACGGCCCCGCGCGCGCCGGAAATCCGCTGGCGCGCGCCGGTCCGGGCCCCGGACACACCGCGGTAGACTTAAGTGTATCCTCCAGGGATGCACGGCTAGGTAGCCCGATGGTCAGAAAGAAGAAGCTCAGCCCGAGTGGTGCCAAAGACGAGGACGGTGAGTACCACAACGTGCACATCAACCTTCACGAGGACGAACTCGCCGTGGCTGGACTGGACATCGGCGACGAGGTCTTCGTTCGTGTGCGCGAGGACAAGATCATCATCCAGAAAGCGAACCCTGACGAGGTCGAACACGAATTCTGAGCCCGAGCGGCCCAATGCCGTCCCTCTACGACATCGCGAGACCGCTCCTGTTTCGGCTCCCCGCCGAGACGGCCCACGCAGTCGGTCATGGCTTCCTGCGGGCCACCCAGCGCACCCGCCTCCAGCGGGTGCTCCGAGCCCGGTACGCCGTCCGCGACGACCGACTCGCCACTGCCGCCTTCGGCCAGGAGTTCCCCAGCCCGGTCGGCGTCGCTGCCGGCTTCGACAAGAACGCTCGCGTGGCGCCGGCGCTCGCTGCCCTCGGGTTCGGGTTCGTCGAGGTCGGCGGCGTCACCGCCGAACCGCAGGCGGGCAACCCCCGCCCCCGCCTCTTTCGCCTCCGCGAGGACCGCGCGCTGGTCAACCGAATGGGGCTGAACAACGACGGCGCCGACGCCGTCGGCCGCCGTCTCTCGGGGCTCGACGTGGCCGTTCCGGTCGGGGTCAACATCGCCAAAACCGAGCACGTCGCCCCGGCGAACGCGCCGGCCGACTACCGGTGGACCTACGAGCGCGTCGCGGACGCCGACTTCTTCGTCGTCAACGTCTCCTGTCCCAACTCCCAGGGGTTCGAGGACCTCCAGAACCGCGAGTCCATGACTGCCATCCTCGAGGAACTGCAGGAGGCGGGCGCGGCACCCCTGCTGGTGAAACTCTCGCCGGACCTCCCCGAGCCTGCCGTCGTCGACGCCCTCGCGGTCGTCCGCGACCTCGATCTGGACGGCGTCGTCGCCACGAACACCACCACCGACCGACCGACGTCGTTGCGGTCGCACAATCGCGCCGAACCCGGCGGCCTCTCGGGCGCGCCCGTCGAAGCGCGCGCGACCGAGACGGTTCGCTTCGTCGCCGACCGCGTGGATGTCCCCGTTGTCGGGGTCGGCGGCGTCGCCTCGGCCGAGGACGCCTACCGCAAGATCCGCGCGGGTGCCAGCCTCGTCCAGCTCTATACGGGGCTTGTCTACGAGGGTCCATCGCTGGCGCGCGACATCAACCGCGGCCTGCTCGACCTGCTGGAGCGGGACGGGTTCGACTCCGTCGCGGACGCCGTCGGGGCTGACCTGTGACCGGGGGCATTTAGGGCCTGCTGGCACTACCGACCAGTCATGAGTGCCGGGACAGTCACGCGTCAGAGCAAACGGCTGTTCGTCTGGCTGCTCGCCCTCCTGCTGTGTGCCGTCACCGTGCGGCTCGCCGTGTTCGGGTCGCTTCTGTGACCGAGAGCGCGGCCGGGGTGGGTTCGGACCCTTCCCGTCCACGGGCCACGCCGGCCGGAGCGGCGGGGATTACGTCCACTCGGCCAGGTCGACGGCGTGTTCGAGGTCGACAGTCAGCCAGCGCGTGGCGACCCGGTCCGAATCGGCCGGGAACAGCGTCAGTTCGCTCGGGTCGTCGGGGTCGTCGTACGCCGCCTCGATACCCGCCCTCGAACCGTCGTCCGCAGTGATGCTCAATCTGAGTACCTCCTACTATCAACTTACGTCTAGTAACCTATAGGGCCGGGTCGGGTTAGCGCCAGTGTCACACACCCACACTGCGGGCGGTCGGGGCCACTCGCCGACCGCGCGAGCGGACCGGCAGGGCCAGATTGATGACGCTGTCGGTGCAACCGATTGCACGATGCCCGGCTACACGGTCGAGACACCCGAGCGCGAGGAACGTGGCATACGCGTGACCTGCGAGGCCCACGGCGACTCCGAGGAGTTCCCCCCGGGACGGCGGCGGGTCGCCTTTTACTGCGAGGGCTGTGGGTACGAACTCGAGGTGACGGTCCACGACACACACGAGTGGCGGGATATGGGCGAGATGTGCTGATGTCCGGGGGCCAGCGTTCCGACCCTCCAGGGCCGCGACGGAGAGTTCGAGGCCTTCTTCGAGGAGCAGCACCGGATGCTCGCCGATTGCGGCCCTCCGTCGGGTTCTGTGCCGTCCACGCAGGGGACAGTATCAGAGCCAGCCGCTGACGGCGTCGCCGCTCAGCACCTCGGGGATCACGACCTCGTCTGCGCCGGCCCGGCGGGCGACCGATTCGTACATCTCGTCGCCGACGCGGACGACGACCCGCAGGCTGGGCGAGAGTTGGCTGGCCGTGATGGCGATCTGGATGTTCGCGTTGGAGTTGTCGATGGCCGCGACGATCGCCTCCGCGGACTCGACGTTGGCCCGTTCGAGTACGTCTTCCCGGCGGGCGTCGCCCTGGAGGGCCAGCGTGTCCTCGCCGATGCGGTCGTATTCGGCCTGGTCGCGCTCGATGACGACGACATCGTGGCCGTTCTCGCGGAGCCGCGCGGCGAGCGTGCGCCCGAAGATGCCGTACCCGCAGATGATGATGTGGTCGGTCAGGTCCTCGATCGTCCGTTCGGTTTGCATCTGTCTGAGTTCCTCCGTGATCTGGCCGCCGAACGCCGCCGACAGGGCCGTCTCGCCGATCCACAGGCCCGAGAGGACCAGCCCGACCCGCACGGCGACTGTGAACGCCTTCGTCGCCCGCTCGGGGCCGCCGTGATTCTGGAAGTGCAACTCCACGCTCGTCGGGTCCACCAGCCAGAACGTCGCGTCCACCACCCCGATATCCGCGAGCAACACGTAGCCGACGGTCCCGACGAGGATGACCGCGGCGAACGCGAGGACGGGCCTGATGATGCGGCTGAGAATCGGTCGGTTCGGCAGGAACGCGGCCATTTTTCGGCCTGTCTGCTCTTATCGGCCGAACAGCCTAAACCTGTGTCCAAATTAATGAGGTATCAGTTCAGCGCGTCCAGCCGGAACTCGAAGGCTGCGACGGGCAATTCGAGGTCGTGTTCGACGAGCACCTCGGGATGGATTTCGCCGATGACGCCGGCCGACTCCCCGTCGAGCACCACCTCGGCGGCCCGGCCGGGGATGAACGAGGGGTGCTCGGTCGGCGGGGTTTCCAGCGTCTTTCCGAACGCACCCGCGAGCGCCTGCAGGCGCGCTTTCGCGTCTTCGTAGGACGCGTCGGTGCGTGCGAGCACGGCCGCGACGGTCCGGCGCTCGGCGACACCCGTGTTCTCGGACTCGTCGAGGTGAGCCGCGAGGCCGATCTCGGCCAGGTCCTGGGGATACGCGCGGTGGGTGTTCCGTTCCAGCACCATCAACAGCGAGGGCAGCGCCCACGTTCGGAGCATCGTGTAGGCCTCGCTGTAGGGTTCGCGGATGGTCGTCGGTTCGGCGGCGCCGAGAACGTCCCCGTGCGCGTGGGCGTCGTCCTCGCGCGGGTCGCCGAGGTTCATCCGCTCGAAGTTCTCCGCGGCGTTGATCATGTGGAAGTTCAGCAGGTCCTCGAAGCCCAGGCCGACGAGTGCGTCGCGTGCGGCGTCCTCCAGTCGGGAGCGCTCGTGGCGCCCGCCGACCGTCGAGACGTCGGGGTACCGGGGTGCGAGGTCGTTGAACCCGTAGGCCCGGCCGATGTCGTCGATGACGTCCAGCGGGTGGAGGACGTCCACGCGGTAGGGCGGAATCTCGACCTCGTAGGCCCCACCGTCCACGTCGGCGTCCTCGCTTACCTCGGCGTCTAACCCCGCTCGCTCGGCACAGTCGACGATTTCCTCGGGCGAGAGGTCGACGCCGATGATGGACTCGATGCGGTCGTGGGTGACCGTCTTGCGGTCGACCGAGAGGTCCGGCCGGTCGAGCGTCTCGCCGGCGAACTCGCCGGTGGCGTCGTCGTCGTAGGTGACGTCGACGCGCTCGACCCGGGCGCCACGCGCCTCCAGCGCGTAGCAGACGATGTTCAGCATGTGGTCGATGGTCCACTGGTCGGTGCCCGTCATCTCGATGAAGAGGTCACGCGACTGGGTCGACACTTCGGTCCGGCGGCCGTTGATGACCGGCGGGAACGAGAACAGCCCGATGGAGTCGTAGATGGCGGGGTACCGGTCGAACCCGTCGACGAGGTCGCCGTATTTGTCGCCGATGGGGTGGTCGGAGAGTACGTCGGCGGGAGTCATCTCGCTGTCGCTGTCGAGCGGGACGAACCGGTCGCCGTCGGGGTCGACGCCGACGTAGCGGATGGTCTTCTCGCCGCCGGTGCCGGGCGCGCCCTTCAGCGCCACGAGGTCGTGGACGCCGATGGCGCCCTTCGCCCGCCCGCGGCCCATGGTGGCGTGGAGTTTCTCCTGGACCTGGATGAGCGACTGCAGGGCCTCCTCGTCCATGTCGAGCCCGCGGACCACCGCGCCCGTGACGTAGGGCCGGCCCTCGGGAACCGACGAGTCCACCTCGATGGTCCACTCGGCGTCGTTGGTCGTTGGGACGTACACCCCGCGGTCGTCGCCGTAGTGGTAGCGCAGCGACCGGGCGATGCCCTCCACGGAGAGGCGATCGAGCCGGTCGGGCGCAAACTCCAGTTGCATCTCGTCGTCCTCAGTCCAGCCCTCGAATTCCAGCCCGAGGTCGAACAGGTCCGCGCGCAGGTCGTCGTCGCTCTTCTCGCGGCCGGTCAGGTCGCGGAGCTCGTCGGGGTCGACGTCGACGACTGGCATCAGTACACCACCTCCACGTCGCGCAGGAGCTGGAGGTCACACAGCGTCCCGTGGACGTCGCGGATGTCCTCGAAGCCGTACATCAGCATGAGCAACCGCTCCAGGGAGAGCCCCCAGGCCATGACGTCGACGTCGACGCCCAGCGGCCGGAGCACCTCGTCCCTGAAGATGCCCGAGTTGCCCACCTCCACGAGTTCGCCCGTCTCGGGGTGGGTGCCGAACAGCTCGAACGACGGCTCCGTGTAGGGGTTGTAGTGGGGCTTGAACTCCAGGTCCGTGATGCCGAACTGCTCGTAGAACTCGGTGAAGGTCCCGAACAGGTCACGCACCGAGAGGTCCTCGGCCATCACCCACCCTTCGATCTGGAAGAACTCCAGCAGGTGGGTCGGGTCGAGCGTGTCGTTCCGGTACACTTTCTCGACGCTGAAGAATCGCTTCGGCGGATCGAGTTCCCCCACTTGATGGCCCGAGAGATACCGCATCGACAGCGAAGTGGTGTGCCCGCGCAGGTCCAGGGACTTCGCCGTCTCGATGTCCCACGGCGAGTGATACCCGTCGCCGTCCTCGCCGACGCCCTCGCGGTGGGCCGAGCGGACGCGCTCGACCAGGTCCTCGGGCAGTTCCTGAATCTCGCTGGGCTCTGCCAGGGCGAACTGGTCCCAGTGAGTGCGCGCGGGGTGGTCCTGTGGCATGAACAGGCAGTCGTTGATCCAGAACTGCGCGTCGGCGTGGGGGCCTTCCATCTCCTCGAAGCCCATCCCGACGAGGACGTCCTTGACGCGGTTGGCCGTCTGGCGGAGGATGTGCTCCTTGCCGCCCCGGAACGCGCCAGCGTCGGCTTCGACGTTGTACTCCGCGAACTCCACGTCCGCCCACTCGCCGCTCGTGATGAGTTCGGGGGTGAGTTCGTCGACCCGCTCGGCGACCTCGACGCCCTCCATCAGCGCCGTCACACCTCTGTCACTGACCTGCACCGACCGGGTGGTCCGCTCCTCGCGCTCGATCAGGCCCCGCCGTTCGAGCTGGTTGAGGACATCTTCGTCGGCGTCGAGGTCAGCAGCGTCGGCGCTATCGGCCGCTCCGCCGGCCGCGAGAGCCCCGATCACTGCCCGCTCAGCGTCGGCTGCGGGGTCGGCGTCGGGGTCGGCCGAGACCTCGCCGCTCTCGACGGCGCCATAGCCCTTCCGGGCGAAGTTCGCGAGCGCGATGTCGACGGCGTCGCCGTCCAGGCCCGCGTCGCCGAGCAGTTGGCCCAGGGCGACCGGCCGGTCGTCCGCGCCGGCGTCGATGGCCGCCTCGTAGAGGCGCACTTCCGGCAGTTCCGCTTCGGCGTACTGCCGTCCCTCGTCGGTCAGCGCGACGGCCGTCTCCTCGTGTTCGGTGATCTCGACGAGGTCCTCTGCTTCGAGCGCGAACGCGGCGCGCGTGGCGGCTTCCGGTTTCAGGTCGGCCGCCTGTGCGACCTCGGTTATCGGTCGGTCCTCCGTCGGGTCGGCGGTCTTCAGCACCGCCACCTGTGCTTGCGGGAGTTGCATGGTCTTGCTGTTGTGAGCGGGTGGTTCGCAGTTAACGGTTCTCACTCGCGGCGGGAGACCTGATGGCCTCCAGGTCGTGAACGGTCGGTTTCGTCGCGCCGGCGTGTCACCGCGGGCGCGAGTCCGCCGACGCCGTCACGCGAAAAAGAAGCCGAACCCCGCGGCTGCCGGCTGCTGGCGGGCGATACACCGAGTGTGGGGTTCGGACGCCATGTACGAACGCTTCGCGTGGACCGACTAAAGGGTTCCGTCACTCCCGCTCGCTTCGCTCGCGGGAACCGCAGGCCGCCGTACGGCCGGGAGCGCGTGCCGAGCAAATGCGAGGCCGAGCGACTCGGGGGAGGGCAGGCATGCCGTCTGGCGGGGTGGGACTGAAAGGGGCCGGCCGCTCGGTCCTTCCCGGGCGCCGCAAGCACTGCACCGAGCGAAGCGAGGGAAGCGCGCAGCAAGCCCCGGAAGGTCGAGCGGCCGGGGGCTTTCCAGCCGGTCTTGAGAGTCGCAACACCAACTCCAACCACGATGCCGCGAGAAGAGAACGTCACTCGACTACCCGCAACGCCTACACGAAATCCAGCACCTGCTCCCGATACGCGTCGGGACGGTCCTCGACGACCCAGTGGTAGGCTTCCTCCAGCGCCACCAGATCCGTCCCGGCACCGATATCGTCGGCCAGTCGCTCGGCGTAGTCCAGCGACTGCAACACGTCGTCGGCACCCCACAGGAGCAGCGTCTCCGCCGAGACGGCGCCGTAGTCGATCTCCGTGGTGTGATTCGTGTTCGTCGCGATCGCGTTGCGCACGAGCGAGACCCGCGCCTCGTCGGGCTGCCAGGGGGCGCGCATCCCCGCACAGAAGCGTTCGTGATCGTCCGGGTCGCCGTACAGGCCGGAATCGAAGACGAAGGCGAGTTTCTCCTCCAGCGTTTCGTCGTCGGCCAGTTCCGCGGCCATCCCCGGCAGCCCGAGCCCGTGGATGAACTCGACCGGCCAGGAATCGTAACAGGCGACGTTCGAGAGGACGAGCCGTTCGACTCGGTCGGTGCGTGCGGCCAGCCGGAGGGCCGCGCCGCCGCCGATGTCGTGTGCGACCAGCGACGCCCGCTCGGCCCCGACGTGGTCGAGCAGCGCCTCGACCATCGCCTCCTGGGCGCGGATCGAGCGGTCGAAGCCGTCGCCCATCGCGGAGCTGCCGTATCCCAGGAGGTCGGGCGCGAGGACGTGCCGGTCGGCCGCCACTGCTGGCGCGACCCCCCGCCAGAGGTACGACCACGTCGGGATGCCGTGCAGGAACACGACCGGCGGGCCGTCAGTGTCGGCCCCGTCCTCGTAGTAGGCGACCGCCAGGTCGTGGCCGTCAATTTCGAGCGTGGCCGTGGTCTGCTCGGCAGTCCACGCCTCGTGGGTCACTGTCACTGGGCGTCACCTCGTGTCTGCGTCCGGGGTTGCGGTTGCTGGTCGGGGGTACGTCGCTGGCAGGATATCGTCTGAACCATGCCACTCTCTCTCGTGCTGGCCGTCGCAAAACAGTACCGGTCGTCCCGCTCGGTCCCGGGACAGTTCACCGACCGTGAGACGAGAGCACGAACTCCCGGTCTGAGTCGGGGAACGGCACCTCGGCGACCATCCCGTCGTGGGCGACGAAGGCGCGTTCGCCCTCGAAGGCCTCCTGGGCCTCGTCTTCCAGTTGCCGCCAGCCGTCGCCGGCGTACCGCGAGGAGATGTGCGTCAGCGCAAGCCGTTTCGCCCCGGCGCGGTTGGCCACCGCCGCGGCCTCGCGCGCGGTCGCGTGGGCAGTCTCGCGGGCGCGCTCGGCCCGGTCGTCCCCGAAGGTCCCGTCGTGGATCAGCAGGTCCGCGTCCGCGGCCGCCGCGACGACGCCCTCGCAGGGGCGGGTGTCGCCCGTGTAGACCAGCCGCCGGCCCGGCCGGGGCGGGCCGACGACCTCCTCGGGCCGGACCGTCCGCCCGTCGTGTTCGACCGGTTCGCCCTCGTGGAGCCGGGAGTACTTCGGTCCCGGTGGAATCCCGAGTTCCTCCTCGGCCTTCTCGCGGTCGAACCGGCCCTTGCGCTCTGCCTCGACGAGGGCGTAGCCGACCGCGGTCGTCCGGTGGTCGACCGCGACGGCGCGGACCTCGTAGGCCCCGCGGTCGAGTGCCACGTCCCCGGGTTCGACCTGGTTGACCCGGACCGGATACGAGGGGCGGTCGCCGGTGGCCGCGACCAGCGCCGTGACCTGCTCGCGGGTCCCGGCGGGCGCGTGGACCGCCACGGGTGACTCGCGGTCGTTGAAGTCCCAGGTCTGGAGGAGGCCCGGCAGCCCCAGCACGTGGTCGCCGTGGAGGTGCGACAGAAAGATGTGTCCGACGTCGAACCCCGTCGCGTAGCGCATCATCTGGCGCTGGGTTCCCTCGCCGCAGTCGAACAGGAGTCGGTCCCCCTCCCGCGCGACGAGCACGGCACTGGGGTTGCGCGCCGTCGTGGGCACCGCGCCGCTGGTCCCGAGGAAGGTCACCCGCATCGTCGGCGTTCCGGTGCGGACGGCGAAAGGCGTGTCGGATCGAAATCGGCCAGCGAGATTACGTCTGTCCGGCACATCTCCCCGACGAGTGCAACGCCAGACCCTCCTGATCGTCCTCGCCGCGGCAATGCTCGTCCTCGCGGGCTGTGGCGGGGCCACGTCCGGTGGCGCTACCGACGGCACCACCGACGGCGACGCGAGCGACGGAGCGGACGGCTCGACCGGCACCGTCCAGTTTTACGTCAGCGACCAGCCGACCGCGATCAGCGAATTCGAGCACCTGAACGTGACGATCACGCAGGTCGGCTTCGAGCGGGCGGACGGCGACGCTGGTGACGACGAAGACGGGACCGCCACCCCGAACGCGACGGTCACGCCCGGCGACGACCCGGCCGAGGACGGCGAAGACGGGCAGGACGGCCAGGAACGGGCGGGCTGGGTCACGCGCGATATCGAGGACCGCACGGTCGACCCGACGCGACTCCAGGGCGACAACGCGACCCTCGTCGGCACGCCACAGATCCCAGCCGGGAACTACACCAAGGTCTTCGTCCACGTCGACAGCGTCGAGGCGACGCTCGGGAACGGCGAGTCCGCGAACGTGAAACTCCCGAGCGGCCGCCTCCAGCTCACCAGGGGCTTTACGCTCGAACCGAACGGGACCGTCCAGTTCGTCTACGACATCTCGGTCGTCAAGGCCGGCAACAGCGGCAAGTACATCCTCAAACCCGTCATCAGCGAGTCCGGTCCCGGCAAGGACGTCACCGTCGTCACCGAGGACCCCGACGATGAGGACCGCGACGACGAAGAAAGCGATGACGAACAGCGTGTCATAGAGTCGATCACAGGAACGCAGGATACTACTAGAAAATATTATATTACTTCATAACTAGTACTCGTTACCTGGAATCGGCGAGATAGGTTAATTTCCTTTTCGCCAGCTGAGAATCAACCCACATAGTCGAGAAAGCTAGTATTTTTACACTATTTTTAATATGGTAATAATGCTCAATCTCCGTTGAGACGAGCGAAGTCGGCCCTTCCTTGCAACAAAATAGTAACTCAA
>JAHENO010000057.1 GCA_018609945.1 Haloarculaceae archaeon
CACGAACAGCAGCGTGGCGTCACAGGGTCGCAGCAGGTCGAGCCGTTCGGCCACGCGGTGGTCCTCAACGCTGGTCCCGACCCACACGTTCGGCGGCCACTCGGTGTCGAAGTGGGCTGCGCGTCCGGGCCGCTTGGTGAGCACCTGAAACACGTGCTCGGGGCAGTTGCGCATGACCGCCAGACACTCGCGGATGTACTCGTCGGGCACCTGGCTGTGAAACAGGTCGCCCATCGAGTTAACGAAAATCCGCGAGGGCTCCGTGACGTCGTATGGCTCCTCCAGTTTGTGTCGCTGGAGGGTCACCACGTCGTCGGCATTCTTGGGCACCCAGTCGGCCTCAGTGTGGCCGTGGCGGTGAGAGAGTCGCTCTGCGTAGCAGTTGGCGCATCCGCTGGAGACGTGAGTACACCCGTGGACTGGGTTCCACGTGTGCGTGGTCCAGCCGATCTCGCTCTCCTGCATTACTCGTCACCCCTGTGAACTCCGTCAACGTCATCGAGTCCGAGCTGTTCAGTCTCGCTGTCGGCGGGATTATCATCTGTTGTTGCCCGGTCGGACACGCGACGGCCAACGCGCTCACTGCGGCCCGATGACTCCCGAGCCCATGGGTAGAGGTAGAAGTAACCGTCCTCGCTCACGACTGGTCACCTCCCTCGACGACCGGCAGCTCTTGGTCGCGCAGGCAGTTGGTATAGGGATGAAGACCCACTCGGAGATCGCCGAGCGTGGTCTTGGTGTTCCTGACGGGATGCGACCGCTCACCCATCGAGCATCGCCTCCTCTGCCTCGTTGACGCGCTTGAAGTGTTCGACGCTGCCGCCCTGGTCGGGGTGGTGTTCCTTTCGCAGTCGTCGGGCAGCAGCCTCGACGACCGTCTCGGGTGCGTCGGGAGCGACACCGAGCACCTCATGTGGTTCTTCTTTGGAACCATCCGCCGCGGTCGTGACGAGCGCGTCCTCGCTGCCGCTGGGAAGGCGAGCGGTGGCGAACTCGGATTGGCCGGTGGTGACCGGGCGGTCGGACATTTTCCGCTTCTCGCGGATGTACAGGCCGATAGCGCGGGCGTTGTCGCGCCAGTCCGTGTACTGGTCGCAGGCGACGGCGAACTGTTCACCGCCCATCGACCAGCGAACGACGACCGCCGAGTCGTCCGGTCGGGCGTCGGCATAGGGGCGCCCGTCCCGCTTACGATGGGGCGCGGCGGTCGACACCCGCCAGTCGTCAGCCCCGACGCGGTCGAGTAGTTCCCGTTCGATGTCGTCGAGCGCCTGCTGGAACGTCACTGAGAACTTGGACGTTCGTTCGCGCTCGCTGGTGGGGGTCCGGTCGAACTGTGGCGGCCAGTCAACCTCGCCGTTCGTCTTGTCGATGCGACTGGGCATCAACCCCACACCTCCTCGAAGTGGTTGTGCAGGTCGTCGAAAGCGTCGTGCAACGCCAGGTAGTCCTCGTCCGGCACCTCGTGTTCGATCAACTCCTCGATTTCTATCCGGTCACGTTTGTCGTGAATATCAAGTGCCGACAACTCCATGCGGAGCCTCGGATTGGAGACCTGCCGCACGGCGTCTTTCCACATCTCGACAGCGGCGACTTTCGCTCCGCCGAGGTGGCCGGTATCGTCCACACAGCGACCGCCGTCGCTCATGCGCAACCACCTCTCGCTGGGGCAGCCGCGAAACCAGCCTGAGAGCCGTCTTTTTTAACACAGATTGTGCGGGTTTTACGCAAAGCCCTCCACCGGCTCTTTCTGGCGAATAGAGTCGCTCCACTGGTCGATAGCCGCCCGGAAGGGTATCGACGTATATCACTGATGAATGGTTTTTCGCTATATCAAATCGGTCCCGCGGCGTGGATCGGCGGCAGTACCCCCACCGGGGGGTGTCGGACCTCGCTTGTAACCCCGCAGGCTTGCGAATCCTTGGGGAGATTGGCGGACGGTGACCCAGGTTATTAGCCACCCCGGGGCCAATGCCGGCCATGGACATCGATGTCGTCGACCTGGACCACGTGGCCATCAGGGTGACCGACCTGGAGCAGTCACTGGGGTTCTATCGCGACCTGCTGGGCATGGAGGTCCGCGACGGGGAACGCTTCGAGAACGACGAGGTCCCGTACGTCGCGGTCGTCGCCGGGGGCCGACACATCCACCTGGTGCCCACCGAGGGCCCCATCGACGTCGGCGGCGAACACATCTGCCTGTTGCTCCGCTCTTCGGAGATGGGAACCGGAACAGAAATCGAACGACTGCTCGACGACCTCCGGGAGGCCGGGATCGAGGTCGAGGCCGAGGAACCACGCAAGCGCTACGGCGCGTACGGCCGCGACTGGGCGGCCTACGTCCGCGACCCCGACGGCCGACGGGTGGAACTCAAACTCCACTGACCGCGGGTACTGCGGGCGAGCCCCCGAATCGACTCCCGCAATCAGACCGAGCCACGAGTCCGGATAGTCGTCCCTGCAGACCCGGGCGTTCGAGGAACAGGACCGGCCGTATTCGATAAACCGGCATAGAGTTCATGTGCGTGAACGTCGAGGAAGGTCCTGTCCAGCCGGATAGCCGACACGGAAGGACACCGACCCACTGCGGTGTCGCGGCTCTCCGCAACCGATATGATGGCCCCGGTAGGAACTGGCGGTATGAACGTCGCCATCGTCGCCGACTCGCACATCCCCTCCCGCGCACACCGGATTCCCGGTCCCTTCCGGGAACGGATTCGAGAGTCCGACCACGTCATCCATGCAGGGGACTTCGACTCCGAGAGCGCGCTCGCCGACGCACAGGACCTCGCACCCGCGCTGACGGCAGTCTCGGGAAACATGGATCCACGGGTGGGTCTGCCGTCGGTGGCGACGGTCGAACTCGGCGGGGTGTCGTTCGTCGTCACTCACGGCACCGGGTCGCCCAGGAACTACGAGGAGCGCGTCGCCGGCATCGCCCGCGAACACGCCGGGGCTGCCGACCCGGTGGCGGTTGCCGGCCACACACACGAACTGCTGGATACGACACACGACGGCGTCCGGGTGCTGAATCCCGGCAGCGTGACCGGTGCCCCGCCGGCCGACCGCCCGACCATGATGACCGCCACCGTCGCCGACGGCGACCTGGCCGTCGAGGTCCACGAACAGTAGGACAGTCAGGAGATCGCGTCCCGGAGCGCGTCGCAGGTCCGGTCGTCCCGGCCGAACACCGTTAGGGGACCGTCCGAGTACTCGGAACAGCCAGCCTCCCGCGCCAGCAGCGACCCCGCGGCCTGCTCGCGCTCGTCGGGATAGAAGGAGACGAACCCGCCGAGACGGCCGCGTGCGAGCAGCCCCCAGTAGACGACCGGTGCCCACGTCCGGATGACGCGTTTGGCGACCCCTTCGAGGTCCGCGACCAGCGACGCGTACTCGGCGTGCAGACTCTCGGATGCGAGCACCGGGGCGCCGAGCACGATGGCCACAGTCGCGTGGTGGGGGAGCGGGTCGGGTCCGTCGGCGGCGGCCACCGGCGTTCCGTCGTGGATCACCCCCTCGCCGCGGCGTGCGACGTACAGGTCCTCCGTGACGGGGACGTGGACGGCAGTGGCGAGCGGTCCCCGGTCGTCGATGAGTGTCGCAGCCGCACCGAAGGTCGGGATGCCGGCCGCGAAGTTGTTGGTCCCGTCGAGCGCGTCGACGACCCACCGGCGGTCCACCCGGCCCGGGTATTCGCCGGATTCCTCTGCGACGATGGCGTGGTCCGGAAACGCCGCCCGGATGGTTTCGACGACCCGGCGTTCGGCCTCGTGGTCGGCCCGCGTCTTCACGTCGCCCGCCCGGAAGTCGGCGTCGAGATCGCCGGCAGCGAACCGCTCTCCGAGGTAGGTCCCCGCACGCTCGACCGCCTCGCTGGCGACGTCTGCGTACTCGTCCATGCCAGTCCTGGCTCCTGGCCCGACAGATGTGTTTCGGTTCCGAATCACCAGACGTTTGTCCGCGTGACCGCTACCGGAGGTATGAGCGACGGCGCGTGGGTCAGCCTCTTCTCGGGTGGCAAGGACTCGTCGTTTGCCCTCTACGAGGCGCTGGAGCGGGGCCTCCCGGTCGAGCGGCTGGTGACGGTCCACCCGCAGGGGGACTCCTACATGTATCACGTCCCGGTGACGGACCTGACGGCGCTGGCCGCCGAGAGCGTCGGCATCCCGCTGGTGGACGTGCGCCCGGACGACTTCGACGCCGCCGAGGCAACCGACGCCGGGCAGCAGGGCGACGCTGAACTGGAACCCCTGGAGGCGGCGCTCGCCGACCTCGCTGACGACCTGGGCGGACTCGCGGGTGTCACCGCCGGGGCCGTCGAGAGCGCCTACCAGGCCGACCGCGTCGCGGGGATGTGCGAGCGGCTGGGCGCGGACCTGTTCGCCCCGCTGTGGGAGCGCGATCCCGAAGCGTTGGCCCGCGAGATGCTGGCTGCCGGCTTCGAGATCAGGATCGTCCAGGTCGCGGCTGCGGGCCTCGACGAGTCCTGGCTGGGGCGGCGTCTCGACGCCGACGCGCTCGCGGACCTGCGCGAACTGCACGAGGCCTACGGCGTCCACCTGCTGGGCGAGGGCGGGGAATTCGAGACGCTCGTCACCGACGGCCCGCACATGGACCGCCCGATCGAACTCGAGTACGCGACGGAGTTCGACGGCACCCGGGGACGGATCCGCGTCGAGGGCGCCTGGCTGGGCGAGTGACGCTTATGCCCCACGGGAACGAACGGCACCCATGGTCGACGTAGGCGATTCCGCACCGGATTTCACCGTTCCCGTTGCCGGCGGCGAGGCGTACAACGACATCGGGGAGTTCACCCTCTCGGAGGCGCTCGCGGAGGGGCCCGTCGTGCTGGCGTTCGTCCCGGCAGCGTTCACCAGCGCCTGCACCGAAGAGCTGTGTGCGTTCCGGGACGGGTTGGCCCGCTTCGTCGACCTCGACGCCCGGGTGTACGGTCTCAGCGTCGACCTGCCGTTCTCGCAGAACGTCTGGATGCGCGAGGAGGGGCTCACGTTCCCGCTGCTCTCCGACTGGGAGCACCAAGTCATCCACGCCTACGACGCGGTCCTGCCGGACATGTACGGCACGCTCGAAGTCGCCAGCAGGACCGTCTTCGTCGTCGACGCCGGCGGGACGGTCACGTTCAGGCAGGACTACGACACCGGCGATCCGGACATCGACCTCGCCGAGATCGAGGCGGCGGTCGCGGCGGCCCGGTCGTCGTGACTACTGACCGGTAGTGCGCCCGCAGGCACTGCCGCCTCACCTGATCGGCCCTTAGCCCATCGAGAGAACAGTTAGTCCCCGAGGTCGCTGGTCCCGGCACGGCGTGTCAAGATATACCACAACCAGTAGAACTATATAGTGGTGTGGTATACCATAGCATGTATGGCGTCCGCACCGAGCAGCGACGATATGTTCGACGAGTTCCTGGCACAGCGTGGTCACGAGACGGAACAGGCAGGGTGGGAACGCAGCTACAACAAGAAACAGTGCCCGGACTGTGGCGGCCTCCACGGAACAGGCGCCACGGAGTGCTCGGTCTGCGGCTGGTCACCAGTATAACGGTATCCAGTTGGCCGGTGGGACGACCGGCATACGTTTTCGCGTCTGGGCGGTTCCGGACTCAAAGACTACCGGCTGAGCAATCTTTATATGTCATGGCGGGGAAATGTTGCCAGTGGCAGAGGATCGTACGATCGAGGAGATACTGGACACCATCGGTGACCAGAACGCCCGCCGGATACTGGCGTCGATCAGTCGCGAACCGAAGTCAGTGAAGGACCTGGCTGCCGACTGTGACCTGTCCCTGCCGACTGTCTACCGGCGACTCGAAACCCTCGAGGAGTACGACCTCGTGACCGACCGGACGCAGGTCACCGAGGACGGCAACCAGTACAAGATCTACGAGTCCAACTTCGCGAGTACGGTCATTGCCCTCCAGGACGACCAGTACAGCGTCCGGATCTACCGCGAGGAGAACCTCCCGGACCGGTTCAACCAGCTCTGGGACGACCTCCACACAGAGGGCGGCTGACGATCAGAATGGTCGACACCGTGTCGATTGCTCGGGGAGTGCTCGTTTTGCTGCGGTTCACCGTCTTCGCGCTATCGCTCGGGATCACGATCATCAGCTTCCAGGCGTACCAGGAACGGAAAATAAAGCGGCTCCAGTATGCGTTTCTCGGGTTCGCGTTCGTCAGTATGGGCGTCGCGGTCAGTAGCCTCATCACGCAACTGGGTGTCGACGCGCCCGAATCGGTGCGACTGTTCTTCGAGATTGCCGAGACTGTCCCGTTTGCCGTCGGCTTCAGCATGCTCTATCTCTCCTTGAACCGGTAGGACGGCCCGCGGCGGAAGTCGCGCCGTTTATGAACCCGCGGCCCGTCTCTGTGTGCAATGGCTGATTCGACCACCGACGTGGTTCGTCTGTTCGGTGGCCCCGGAAGCGGGAAGACGACGGCACTCCTCGACCGGGTCGAGCAGTTGCTCCAGGACGACGACATCGGCGTCCGCGACGTGCTCGTCGTCTCCTACACCCGGGCCGCCGCAACGGAGGTACGCGAACGACTCGCCGAACGCCTCGACGAGTCGCCCCGTGCCTTGCGCGGCAACGTCTGTACGATGCACGCCAAAGCCTACGACCTGCTCAATCTCTCCCGGGCAGATGTCGTGGGCGAGTCCGACAAGGAGGAATTCTGTGAGGATTTCGGCCTCGAGTACGAAGACGAGTACGAGGGGTCGCGCCGCCGGTCGGCCCGGTCGACGACGATGGGCAACAAGGTGATCGCCACGAGCCAGTGGCTCCAGCGCACCCGTCGCGACGTCGCGGACTGGTACGACGTGCCGTTCAAGTGGGACGTCGACGAGGTCCGGCTCCCGCCCGACATCGACCCCAATGCCCAGACGGGCAACAAGTACACGCCGACCTGGCCCAGCGACGACGACCGCCTGGACGTCCCCGAGGCAATCAGCGCCTGGCGGTCCTGGAAGGGACAACACGGGCTGGTCGGCTTCGCGGACATGCTCGAACGCGTCAAGCAGCGCTCGCTGCTCCCGAACGTCGACTACCTGGTCATCGACGAGTTCCAGGACATCACGACCCTCCAGTACGACGTCTACGAGGAGTGGCGCCCCCACATGGATCGGGTGCTGATCGCCGGCGACGACGACCAGGTCGTCTACGCCTGGCAGGGCGCCGACCCCGACCTCCTGCTCGACGAAGACGTCGACGAGGACGTCGTCCTCCCGAACTCCTACCGGCTTCCCTCGCGCATCCTCAACGTGGTGAACCAGGAGGTGAGCCACATCGAGAAGCGCCAGGAGAAGGACCTCGAACCCCGAAAGGAGGGGGGCACCGTCGAGGCCGTCCCACGCCCCTCGATGCTGGA
>JAHENO010000058.1 GCA_018609945.1 Haloarculaceae archaeon
CCGAGGGGTACGTGCTCCCCCACGCCGCCGTCTACGCCGCAGATCTCAAAGCCGCCGAACTGAACCTCGACCGACTCCTCGACTACGAGTTCGACGCCGCGCTCGTCTACCACGGGTCGTCGGTCACTGAGGGTGCCCGTGCCGTTCTCGACCGATACGTGAACTTCCCCGGCCGGCCATCGGAGCCCGTCAAGTAGCTCTCCGTGTGAGAGACGGCGATGGCTGTGGCTGTGGAACTCAGCAGACCGTGGGCCGCATTCGCGGGCTTCTGGACTCCACGGGCGAGCTCTCTCGGATGGAGGGATAACACTTAGTGGCCGTGTTGTCTGGTGGGACATGCTGGTGATTCACAAGTGTCATACAACCTTGGCGTGGACGTCGGCGGGACGTTCACCGACGTTCTCGTATTCGACGAGGCGACGAACGAACTCACGGTGACGAAAGTCCTCTCGACGCCGGCGAACCCTTCGGACGGGGTACTGACGGGTGTCGACGAGGCCACGGAGCGGGCTGGTGCGAGCGTGGCCGATCTCGACCTGCTGTTTCACGGCACGACCGTGGTCACGAACATGCTGCTCGAAGAGACCGGCGCAGAGGTAGGGCTCCTCACGACCAGCGGCCACGAACACGTCCTGCACCTCGCGCGGGCGTGGACGCCGGGCCCGCTGTACGGGTGGATGGCCATGGACAAGCCGGATCCGCTCGCCGATCTCGTCCATACGAGGGGCATCGACGCCCGCGTCTCGTCGCCGGATGGCGCGGTCGACAGCGCGGTCGACAGGGAGGAGGTCAGGGCTGCCGTGGACGACCTCGAGGCGGCCGGCGTGGAAGCACTGACCGTCGCGCTGATGAACTCCTACCTGAACCCCGAGCAGGAAGAGCGCGTTCGGGACATCATCGCAGAGGAGTACCCCGACCTTCCGGTCTCGATCTCCTCGGAGATCGTTCCGGAGTACGGGGAGTACGAGCGCACGCTGACGACGGTCATCAACGACTACGCCCGGCCGTCAGTCATCGACTACCTCGACGACCTTGACGGCCGGCTGGGCGAGGCAGGCTTTGTCGGCCAGATGAACATCGTCCGCTCGGACGGCGGGCTGATGTCCAGCGGGGCCGCCCGCGACCGCCCGGTCGAGATGGCCCTCTCGGGCCCCAGCGGCGGCGTCGTCGGGGCCGCCTCCATCGCCGCAAAGAAGGGCATCGACGACGTGCTCACCCTGGACATGGGCGGGACGTCGACGGACGTCTCGCTCGTCGAGGACGGCCAGCCCGAGACGACCCGGGAGACGAAAGTGGGCTACCGGCAGTTCACGTCACGTGCCGTCGACATCGAGACGGTCGGCGCCGGCGGCGGGTCGACCGCCCGCGTGCAACTGTCGGGCTCGCTGCAGGTCGGCCCCGAGAGCGCCGGCGCCGATCCGGGCCCGGCCTGTTACGGGCGCGGGGGCACCGACCCCACCGTCACGGACGCCAACGTCGTCCTTGGCCGGATCCCACCGTCGGTCCAGCTCGGTGGGACGATGGACCTCGACCGGGAGGCTGCCGAGGACGCAGTGGCCGAGATTGCCGAGGACCGCGGGACCTCCATCGAGGAGGCCGCCCAGGCCGTGGTCGACGTGGTCAACGAGAACATGCACGGTGCTCTCCGGGTCGTCTCGGTCGAGCGCGGCTACGACCCGCGGGATTTCGGGCTGGTCGCGTTCGGCGGCGCCGGCCCGATGCACGCCAACGCCCTGGTCGACCTCATCGGCGCCGACCCCCTCATCATCCCGCCGGGACCGGGCGTGTTGAGCGCGTACGGTTTCCTCGCGAGCGACGTCCAGAACGAGTTCTCCGAGACCTACCTCGAAACCGAACTCGACGTCGACGGCGACGACGTCGCGGCCGAACTCGACGACCTCCGCGCGGAAGCCGCCGCGTGGCTCCGCTCGGAGGGTGTCGACGACGCCGACCACCGCTTTGCCTACTACGCCGACTGCCGGTACTTCCGCCAGGACGTCCAGCTGTCGATCCCGGTCGACGTGGACGATCTGCGGGGCGAGGGCGGCCTCGCGGCCATCAAGGCGGACTTCGAGGCGCGCTACGACCAGCGCTTCGACTTCGCGCTGGAGGCCCCCCTAGAGATCGCCAACCTCCGGGTCATCGGCACCGGCGTCGTCGACGGGGTGGAACTCGAAGCCCGCGAGCTGGAGGGGGCGGACCCCAGCGCGGCACGCACCGGCTACCACGAGGTCTACTTCGACGAACGCTACCACGACACGCCGGTCTACGACCGCGAGGCACTGGCGCCGGGCAACCGGATCGAGGGCCCGGCGATCGTCGTCGAAGACGACTCGACGGTCGTCGTCCAGCCCGGCAACGAGGCACGGGTGGACCAGTACGAGGCACTCGAGATCACCGGAGGTGAGAACGCATGAGTACGCCCGACTTCGTCGGCGACCACGACATCGACGAGACGACACTCGACATCATCGAGAACACGCTCTCGAACACGCGCTACGAGATGGACCGCGTGGTCGAGACCACGGCCATCAGCCCGGTTATCCGGGAACAGTCCGACCAGTTCCCCCTCATCGCGGACGCCGAGGGGCGGATGGTCATGGGCCAGTTCGGCAGCGCGATCGACACCATCCTCGAAAACTCCCCGTACACGCGCGGGGACCTGGAGGAGGGCGACGTCATCGCGACCAACGACCCCTACATGTGTGCCGGCGCCATCTCGCACACGCCGGACATGCTCCTGTTGCGGCCCATCTTCTACGAGGGTGACCTCGTTGGCTTTGCGAGCCAGTGGGGCAACCTGATGGACGTCGGCGGGAAGACGCCCGGTTCCATCCCCATCGAGGCCCGGAGCATCTTCGAGGAGGGGATGCGATTGCCCCCGACGAAACTGTACAAGGCCGGCGAGTTCGACGACGAGTTGCTCTACTCGTTCACCCACAACACGCGGCTGCCCGACCACGCCGAGGCCGACATCAAGGCACTCGCGGCCGGCACGGCCACCGCCGAGGAGCGCGTCCAGGAACTGTGTGACCGGTTCGGGAAGGACACCTACGTCGAGGGGTGTGACGCACTCCTCGACCGGACTCGCGAGGGTGTCCGGCAGCTCATCCTCGATCTGGTGCCCGAGGAGCCGGTCGTCTTCGAGGACTACGCCGACGACGACGGCCTCGGGAACGGCCCGATCAAGCTACGGATCGAGATGTGGCGCGAGGACGACGAGGTGTACGTCTCCTGGGAGGGCTCCGACGAGCAGGTCGAGGGGACTGTGAACTTCCTGCTCAACGAGAAGATGTTCAAGATGTTCGTCGGGGTCTTCCTCATCATGGCCTTCGACCCCGAGTTGACCTTCAACGACGGGTTCTACGACCTCATCAACGTCGACATCCCGGAGGGATCGGTCCTGAAACCGGAGTTCCCTGCCGCGCTGGGCAACCGACTGACGCTGATGGCCCGGCACTTCGACATCCTCCAGGCGGCCTTCTCGAAGGCCATCGAGGGATTCGACGTCGCCGGCAGTTACGGCACCAGTCCCAACCTCGTCTACGCCGGCACCGACTCGGAGGGCAACGACTTCCAGTTACTCGAAATCCTCTACGGTGGCATCCCGGCCCGGCCGGGCGGCGACGGACTCGACGGCCACTCCTGGTGGCCGCTATTCCGGACCGTCCCGGTCGAGTACCTGGAGGCGTACTACCCGCTGACCATCGAGGAGTACACCGCCCGGACCGACACCGGCGGCGCCGGCCGGTTCAGGGGCGGGCACGGCATCACGCGGGTCTACCGGTTCGAGGAGGACGGCGCGGTCACCTTCCAGGACGACCGGGCACACACCCATCCGTGGGGTGTCGCCGGCGGCAAACACGCCGGGACGAGCCAGAAGACCCTGGTCCGGGCGGACGGCACCACCGAGGAGTTGCCCTCGAAAGTCGAGGGGCTGCCCGTCGCGGCCGGCGACAAACTCGTCTTCGAGACCGCGGGCGGAGGCGGGCTGGGCGATCCACTCGAACGCGACCCTGCGGTCGTCGCACAGGAGGTCCGGCGTGGCCTGATCTCCGAGGAGGCTGCCCGCGACGCCTACGGCGTCGTCCTCAAGGACGGCGAGGCCGACAGCGAGGCGACCGACCAGCGGCGCGAGACCATCCGCGCGAACCGCGGCGAGGCAGACCAGTTCGACTTCGGGCCGATCCCCGACGAGGAGACCCTCGCCGAGCGAATCCGCCAGGAGCGGGACGAGTTCAGCGCCCGACACAGATAGATGTCCGACGACAACGACGACTGGATCGAGGAGACCGCCCGCCTGTACGAGGAGCGCGACTTCGGGAGCGACGCCGGCTTTGGTGACTCGCCGGCACTCCTCGTCATCGACCTGATCAACGCCTTCACCGACCCCGACACCAACCTCGGCTCGGAACTGGACGACGTCGTCGCCCGAACTGGCGACCTGCTCGCGGCGTTCCGAGAACACGACCTCCCCCGCTATTTCACCACCGTCGCGTACGAGGAGTCCTACGGGGACGCCGGCGTGTTCATCGAGAAGGTCCCGGCGCTCCGGGAACTCCGCCTGGGGACCGACGCCGTCGAGGTCGACGACCGGATCGCGCCGGAGGGCAACGAGCGGGTCATTCTCAAGAAGTACGCCAGCGCCTTCTTCGGGACTGACCTGGTGACGGAACTGACGACCGACGGCGTCGACACGCTCGTCATCGCCGGCGTCACGACCAGCGGCTGCGTGCGTGCGACGGCCGTCGATAGCCTCCAGCACGGCTACCGGACCATCGTCCCCCGCGACGCGGTGGGCGACCGCGCCGAGGGGCCACACCGCGCGAACCTCTTCGACATCGACGCCAAGTACGGCGACGTCGTCACCACCGACGAGGTGCTTGCGTTCGTCGCCGAGAGCTGAGTACCCGTTGCCCGATTTCGCTTCAGAAACTCAGTTATCGGCGTACCGTTCCTCCAGGGCTTCGAGGTCCTCCGTGCCGATGACCTCCTTGAACTCCGCGAAAGAGGCCGTCGCGGCATCGCCGACGACGCCGTCTGACAGCCCCGCGAGCGCGTCCTGGATGCCTCGCGTGGCTGCGAACAGCGAGAGGACAGGATAGACCACGAAGTCGAAGCCGATCTCCTGCAGCTGTGCCGGCGGGAGGTACGGCGTCTTGCCTCCCTCGACCATGTTGGCGAACGTCGGCGCGTCGAACGCGTCGGCGATCCGTTCCATCTCCGACCGGCTCTCGGGAGCCTCGACGAACACCACGTCAGCACCGGCCTCGTGGTAGGCGCGACCGCGCTCGATGGCCGCCTCGAGGCCGGCGGTGTAGCGGGCGTCGGTCCGGCCAATGATGACCAGGTCCTCCCCGCGCTCCGCGCGAGCGTCGGCGGCTGCGCGGACGCGCCTCGCGTGATCTTCGGGCGACACCACGCGCTTGTCGTCCATGTGGCCACACCGCTTTGGCCACACCTGGTCTTCGAGGATGACGCCCGCGGCGCCGGCGTCGATGGCTTCCCCGACCGCGTGCCGGACGTGCAGCGCGTTGCCATAGCCCGTATCCAGGTCGGCCACGAGCGGGATATTGACGCGGCTGGCGATGTCGCGGACGCGGTCCAGGTTGGCCGTGCGGTCGAGAAACCCCACGTCTGGCAGGCCGAGTGTCGAGGCCGC
Source organism: Haloarculaceae archaeon (assembly GCA_018609945.1). Taxonomy (GTDB): domain Archaea; phylum Halobacteriota; class Halobacteria; order Halobacteriales; family Haloarculaceae; genus SW-9-67-25. The sequence goes on from JAHENO010000058.1 coordinate 5,663, forward strand.
CAGGCCGAACCCCGACGTGAACACGGCCGAAAAGCCTGCCTGCTCGACGAGCATCGCGGAGACCGCGTCGAAGGCGCCCGGCATGACCGTAATCTCCGACCCCTCCATGTCCCCACGAAGGCGCGCTCCGGGTGATTGACCGTCCATGAATACGCCACGGGGACGACCATGCTAAAACCTTCGAGGGCTCCGCTTCGCTCCGCCCGCGCTTTCGTTCGGGGCTGCGACTCTTCCACTTCAAATTTCACGC